>NZ_VWUO01000013.1:0-114926 GCF_008631595.1 Pantoea sp. F_5 | reverse complement strand
GACCGCATTCATCGCTGAATTATCAGACGCCGTCAGAGTTTGCAGCACGGTGGCGGAATGGAAAATGTGAGGGTAAACAAACCGACGTTACTAACTGAAGGTTGTATCTAATACTGGGGGCAGGTCACACGCAGTCGTGCATCTCCGAGTATCGCGGTTTCAAGCGGACTGTTCAGGGCTTCAAGCAAACCCAGAACAGCGCTCTTAACCGCGTCGTCCATCCGGCTTGACATCATACTCTGCGGCGCGGCGGGAGGGTGTGAAGCATGATGCTGATCGATCTGCAGGATGAGGTCAGCGGCAAGCTGAAAATCCAGATGCATGTAAATAGCCAGCAGAGGATGATCTACGGAGGCGTCAGTTTCCATAGTAAATGGCACAGGAACGGAGACCGCGAGGTAGTGCTGTTCATCATATAAGTAGGTCTGCTGGCCAAAGTAACCCCGTTTGCTGCCCTGACAAACAATCACAATACCCGGATCATAAAGCACGGGTGTTCTGGCAAGAGGACGGTCGGCGCGCAGAATTCGCACACCAGGCAAGGCCGTAAGGTTGTACCCCTCATGCGGTGCCAGGGTTTTGATCAGGGCAATCATTCCGGTCATTACGGCACCTCATAAGATCAGGCAAGAAAACGAGAAGATACGGTCTGAAAACACAACAGTATTGAGAATACCATGCAATCTCTACGGATCATGGGAGTTCATTTATGTCATCTTTTAAAACAATCTTAATTACTGGCGTCAGCAGTGGCTTTGGTCTGGCACTGGCGCGTGAAGCCCTCCATGCCGGGCATCGGGTTATCGGTACCGTGCGTAATCGCGAAGCACTGCAGGCTTTTGAGGCGCTTGATGCACAGCGTGCCGTGGGCCGCCTGCTGGATGTCACGGACTTTGCGCATATTGATGAAGTTGTCAGGGAGATTGAGTTCACAGTCGGTCAGATAGATGTGCTGGTGAATAACGCAGGTTACGGCCATGAGGGCATTATGGAAGAATCCTCCCTGGCAGAAATGCGCCACCAGTTTGATGTGAATGTTTTTGGCGCAGTGGCCATGATGAAAGCGGTCCTGCCGGGTATGCGTGAGCGCCGTCGAGGGCACATCATCAATATTACCTCGATGGGTGGATTTATTACCCTGCCCGGCATCAGCTACTACTGCGGCAGCAAGTTTGCGCTGGAGGGTATTTCAGAAACGCTGGGCAAAGAGCTGGCTCCGTTCGGCATACACGTCACCGCCGTGGCTGGCTGACGCGCCCCTCGTCATTTCGTAGCCAGCTGAGCTGGTTGTGTTACCGGTGTGAGAAGCGGGCCGGGCTCGCGGAACGGTCGGAGGCCCGCCGGATGAGTCGGATACTCAGCGCTGCCCCGGTAGCCAGACAAGCGGCCATCGTCAGAAGCGAGACGACAAAAGCATAGGTGATTGTTTCACCGCTGTTACTGTTACCCATCATGCTGTAGAAAATACCACCGATAACGGCGACGCTTAGCGCCGTGCTGATTTGTAAAGTGGCGCTGGTTACGCCAGCGATCATGCCTGAAAATTGCGGTGCAACCTGGCCGGTTACCATTCGCACCAGGGTTGGCATCGCCAGTCCCTGACCCAACCCTGTGACAAAAAGAAGCGCGGCGAGCGGCAGCATAGCGGGCGGCCTGCCCGTCAGCGTCGTGGCGATCAACCATCCCATACCTGCCAGTCCTGCGGTTTCGCATCCCATCCCAATTGCGCTCAGGTAATTTCCGGCAAATCGTCTCAGATAAGGTGTCAGTAACGGACCGATCAGAAAACCAACGCCAAAGGGCAGGAAAACGGCACCTGCACGCAGCGCGTTTAAATGTAAGGCACCCTGCAAATAGACAGAAAACAGAAGAAAGAACGCGCCGATAGAATAAAATAGTAGAACAATGACCAGTCCCTGGCCCAGCCCCGGCGCACGTAAGACGTGCGGATTAAGCAGGGGTGAGCCTCCCGTCTGACCAAGCCGTTGCTCATAGCGCCATAACAGCGAGGCCAGCAGCGGAAAAATAAGGAACAACATCCACGTCCACCAGGGCCATCCCGTTTCACGACCTTCAATCAGCGGCACAATCAGCGTGCTCAGCGTTAATGTGGCCAGCAGTGTGCCGACAGGGTCAAGCCGCTGCGCCACCCGCGCCCGTGTCTCTTTCAGCAGCGGCAGACCAAAAAGAATGACCAGCAGCGCCACCGGCAAATTAACGAGAAAAATAGCCCGCCAGCCCAGATGAAACAGATCGGCAGAAATCAGAATGCCGCCCAGAACCTGTCCGATCACCGAGGCCAGACCAAACACGGCACCATAGATACTGAGCGCTAACGGTCTCTCCGCTTCGGGAAAAATGGCCTGTACGGAAGCCAGCGCCTGAGGAGCCATAATGGCAGCCGTCGCGCCCTGTAAGATGCGTCCGGCAATCAGCGCCCAGGGTGACCAGGCAAAACCGCACAGCAATGATGCTGCGGCAAAGCCCATCAGCCCAAGAAAGAACATCTTTCCGCGACCATAGATATCTCCCAGCCGGCCGCCGGTAATTAACGTCACGGCATAAACAGCAGCATAGGATGAAATCACCAGCTGTTCCGCAGAGGAAGAGGTGCTGAGTTCATTCTGAATAGCAGGCAATGCCACGTTAACGATAAAGAAATCGAGCGGCGGCAAAAATGCCCCGACCAGTAAAATGACAAACATCGCCCAGCGACGTGGCTCGGCTTGCGGGATGCTATGTGCCGACATAGATCACTCCTTATGGAACATCGCCCCCGACAAGAGGCGAGTGGTAATCACAAAATGTGCAGTTGATCTGACAGAACGGGCCGTCGCCCGGCAGAAACGACACGACGGACCGGTCAGCGCATCCCGCCGGAGGCGAGAATCACCTCACCCGTCATCCAGCCCGCCTCGTCTGAGGCGAGAAAGGAGACAATCGGCGCGACGTCCTCTACCTGACCAATACGGCCGAGCGGCGTCTGCTCTTCATTCCATCTCTGGATGTCTGAGTTCATTGCGCCTGCGCTATGACTTCCTTCGGTTTCGATCAGGCCCGGATTGACCGCATTAACGCGAATTCCCCGTGGGCCAAGCTCTTTTGAAAGCACACCGGTAATGGCGTCAATCGCACCTTTGGCCCCGCTGTAAATGGCGCTCTCAGCAATAAAGACGCGGGTGACAAACGAACTGATGTTGATGATGCTGCTGCCTTTACCCAGATGCGGCACAGCCGCGGCACTGACCAATAACGGGCCCAGGACATTGATATCGAACTGTCTGCGGTAAAGCGCCTCGGTGCTCTCTTCGATACTGGCGAACTGGTAAACCCCGGCGTTGTTCACCACGACGTCCAGCCGCCCGAAAAATTCGAGGGTATTGTTGATTAGGGCCTCAACCTCTGGCTGGCGGGTGACATCTGCCGCAACGGCCCTGGCCTTTCCACCGGCGGCTTCAATCTCCGCAACAACCTTTTCAGCACCGTTTCTTTCCAGGGCGAAATTGACGACAACTGTCGCGCCGTCAGCGGCAAGCTGGCGGGCTATCCCCGCGCCTATACCTTTTGAACCCCCGGTGACGAGGGCAACTTTGCCTTCGAGTCTGTTCATAATCTCAGCTTCCTGTAATGGCCGCCTGAAGCGACGGGATCGAAGAAACTATGTTGATACCTGCAAAGTTGTTTGAGAACTGACACTTTTGTATATTGAATGTTCATTTTTGAACGGCAAGGCGTGCGTATGGAGTGGGGAGATGTTCAGGTATTTCTTGCCGTCATCCGTAACGGCTCGTTCGGCAAGGCTGCGTTGAGTCTGGGCGTGAGTCATCCGACAGTCGGACGCCGTATTAAAGCGCTTGAGGATGAGGCGCAGCAGGCGCTGTTCCGGCGCACAAAGGAAGGTCTGGTACTGACCGATGCCGGTGATGGCGTCATGAAGCTGGCAGAAGCGATGGAAAATTCCGCGCTGGCAATGGAGCGTCGACTGGCAGGTAATCACGACCGTCTTGAAGGGATACTGCGAATATCAGCCGCAGAATGGTTTACTAATACTGTGCTGGCACCCGTACTGAGTGAACTGACGCGCCGTCATCCGGCAATTGTGCCGGAGGTGATTGCCAGTTTCCGGCTGCTCGATCTGTCGCGCCGTGATGCCGACATCGCGTTTCGTATCGTCCCTTTCACCGATTCGGATATTGTCCAGCGCCGTCTGATGAGTGTGCCCTACGCACTTTACGGGACGCCAGAAACGGCTCAGGCGCTGCTGACAGCGCCCTCTTCAGTGGGACTGATTCTGATGAATACGGGACAGTCTCATTTTCCTGATGTTTCCTGGCTCCTGGAACGATTTCCGCAGTCGCGACCGGCCTTTAAAAGCACGAGTCGGGCCGTTCAGGCGCAGATGTGCCTGCGGGGGATGGGCGTTGCCGTACTGCCGCAGCCGCTGGGTGATGCCACCCTGGGTCTGCAGCGCATTGCAACGCCCGATTTTCCGCCCTCACGGGATATCTGGGTCGGCTACCATCAGGATCTCCGCCATATGGATCGCCTGCGCGCCCTGCTGGATATCGCAGATACGATGCTGACCTGAGCCTCCGGCAGGTTATGGGCGGAAACAGACATCTGGTTTTCAGGCGGGCCTCATCCTGCGTGCTGCTTTAAGTTCCCCGTGTCTGCGGACGACGTCGTCAATAATATGACGCATAAAGCCTTCAACAAAATTCGCTTCAAGACCTGCACTTTGCGCAATTTCTTTTAGTCTGGTGAGCTGCAGTGCCTCTCTGCCTGTGTCCGTTTCCGGCAGATTATGTTCGGCTTTCAGCATACCCACGTTGTGCGTGCAGCGGAAACGTTCCGCCAGGATATGAATAAGTGCCGCATCGAGATTATCAATCGTTAGCCGATACGATGAGAGCACTGCCTGATAATCATGGGTATACATTGGTTTACCTCTGGTTTTAGCCTGATGAAAAGAGGGGCGGGCTGACGAGAAACTGATCATAACCGGCCGGTCTGAATAGCTCAGGTGCCGGTGATTAACGTCGTTTGGTCCGCCCGTCAGAGAGTGACATTCACACCGCTATTTTAGGGATCAGCAGATAACCCTGTTTTTACGGCCATTCTTAACGGTCAGAGTGATGGCTGAAATTAAAAAATAGAAGACGCCAAAAGCCGCATAGGGTGCAACCGTCGTGACATCCAGAGCCATATCACCACTCGCCTGTTTAATCATGAATAAACCCGCTAATGCAGATTGCGCGCCACTTAAAATCATTGCCCACTGTCCACTGGAATGTTTCCAGCGACGAATAGAAGCCGAGAGCTGCAGCACACCAGAAAATATGGCCCATAGCCCAAAGACTTTAATCGTGGCATTCATACTGACGGTGAGCGCCCAGATAATAACCGCCGTGACAATCAGGCTAACGATTAAATTGAATCTCTGAGGGGGATTTACCGCTAATCCGCCTGATTTGCTGGCATCGAAATAATTAGCCAGCGCATCCCAGGCGGGATAGAGAACAAGAAGGACAGCACCAATAGTGGGATTATGCTTACCCATTAATACCGCGAGTACAATCCATATAACAGATCCAGCCGCACGGATGTAATAATAAGACTGCAGCCATTGATTTTGATCCTGAGCTTTTAAGGTGTTTGTTTGCATATAACTCTCCAGATTAATATTAACTTTCACACAACGTTCAGATGAGCTAACCGCCTGATTAAAGGCCGCGCTCATTCAGTCAGATAACTAAATCAAAGCATGCTCTCTACAATCAGAGGTCGTTATTTCGGAAAAAAGTCATTGTCGTCGACAACATAACCTGAGCAGACCGGGCTACAGGCAAGTTAAAACGAGGGGTTAATATCTCATCAGGCTTTCAGGTAACGCTCCCGATTCTGATGTCGGCCTGACTGACGGTAACGCGTTTTGTTTAATGGACGAAGTCTGCGTATCTGCAATGGCTGGCCACGGCAAAAGGGTAAGCGCGCCCGGACGAACTCAGGCGCAATCCAGATATAAATGCTGGATAAGGGCATCATAACCACACTGGGTTGCGGGCAGGTAACTGGAAAATCTGAAACAAGATAATAACAGCAGGGATCACATCTTAATTCAGGGTGCATTTTGTGTATTTTATTACATAAACCCACAGCAGGTTTGTGAACATATTCCATAGGACTAACGTCAGACGGTTCTCCGCACGCGTTATCAGTCATATTGCATTCTGCTAAGTCTGCCGTGACTGATTTTCCTGAAAAAGAAACGGACCGGGTTGGTTGTAATAACATTTTTTTGCTGGCCAGCAATTGGGCAAGCATCGAGTCGATATCTGCCCGGCGTGGTGACGTACTGATGAGCGGCTTTTGCGTGGCTGGCTGATTTAAAGCATCAGAGCGTGAAAGCCTGACCTGATTCTGTAATTGGGACTGGAAACCTGAGGCGATGGGATCCAGGCACCGATAGTTTATTCTTTCACTATTTAATGCTGTCATGTATGGCATAGAGGGCAGAGCACGAATAGCCGTCATAAATAATCTCTCCGTCTGGGTAAAAATACCGTGAAATAGCGCTTGTTGAGGTAATGACTGAGTAATTAATTTTCGAAATAATTCACATCCGCATCCTAAAAAATACGGATTCATCCTGTTGAAGGTGGTCGGGCACTTACAATGACATCCACCATAAACACCTGGTTTCAGTCAGATATTTTAATCAATTATCATTGAACTCACGGCTTATTCATCGACCTGCTCGCTCGCAGATAATAAGCCGGGGAAAAGGTTGAACGTTAAAGTATGAAACAGGCAACAATTAAACGTCGCCTGATAACAACTTATCATCTTCAAGGCATCAGCGGGCTTTCACTAATCGCCCGATGACCGGTTCAACAATTTGCAGGAATACATCAGCATTATTAAAAGCACGCGCAGAAATAATCGCACCATGCACCGTTGCCATTAGTGATTTTGCCTCTGTAGCGGCACTTTCTCGCAGGGAAAATACGCCGTTCTTCTCGCCCCTGGCCAGCACGTCAGTGAGCCATTCAGTGAGATCGGAAAAATGACCACTGACTTCCTGAGCCACTTCTTGGGGTAATACGGGCAATTCGACCGCCAGCATCACGCAAATACAGAAAGGCGAATTGTTCTCTTTTATGCAGGTCGTCCAGAAGTTCACATAGCTGTTAATTTCGCCCACGGCATCACCGGCGAAGTGCTGGCTGATGGCCACCATTCCTGCGCGTGCCTGCTGACGATAATCACTCACGACCGCCTGAACCAGATCCGCTTTACCCGGGAAGTGGTGGTGAATACTGGACTTGCGGATCTGCACCCGCTCGGCTAAATCGGCATAGCTGAAGCTGTTATAACCGCCAGAGGTGAGCAACCCGCGGGTGTGATGCATAATTTCTTCGGCTTTCTGTGAACGTTCTGTACTCATGCATGCTCCCGGCAGCAACAATTAAATAACGGCAAATCGGTAAACGGCCCCGAACCTACTGACCGTCAGCAGGGTTGTCAAGTGTACCTGGCGCGGGGCGTTTAGGTGAACCCGCCATACTGCTGAATACACCATCGCGCAAAATCAACGCGTGGAACAAGGCTGCGGCAAGATGCAACATGACGGTCATGAACAACGCCAGGGCCACCCAGCTGTGAAGCGGCCGCAAAACCGCATAGGCATCGTTGCTGACCTGAACAATGGGCGGCAGCACCAGATGACCCAGCGTAACGGGATAGCCGCCCGCGGACAGCATTGCCCAGCCAATGAGCGGCTGAGCCAGCATCATGGCATACAGTGCCCAGTGTGAGAGATGTGCTGACAATTTCTGCCAGGCAGGCAGCGTGGCCGGCAGTGCTGGCGTAGTGGTGGTGAAGCGCAGCCAGAGCCGCACAATGACCAGCACCAGAATCATCAGACCCAGCGGCTTATGAATGGCTACCAGCAGGCCGTGCAATGACGAAACCGTGGATACCATCGCGACGCCAATAAACAGCATGGCTATAATCGCCGCCGCCATCAGCCAGTGGATGATGCGCAGTGCCGGGTGAAAAGCGGTGTTCTGTTCCATCAGCGGGCTCCTGCCTGTTCACGGGTACGTGCATTATAAGATTTGGCGTACGCAGACGAACGGGCATTCAGAAGCGGATCGTCCGATGCGGTAATGCCATCCGGTAAAATCAGCGGGTCATAGTTAATGTCGTTACAGGCACCCTGCTGCTGTGGCGTCGTTTTAGTGATGGTCAGTGTTCCGGCATTGATCGTCTGACGATCAGCAGGCCAGTCAATCGTTGCGTCATTGCTTTTATCACCCACGCCCGCGACAGTAATAACCAGGTCCCATTTCTGCGGCCCCTGCGCCAGCCGCTGCTGCAGATCGCGTTGCAGGAAATCAGTGTCCTCTTTCTCTTTTTCATCCATCGGCTGATAGTCAGCGTGCGGCACCATACTCCAGCGCACCGGGTGTGGATGACCTTGTGGATCAATGAAATTAAAAGCATTCAGACTGTTAAATCGATCGCGGGTCCAGCTGGAAGCGGGCATGTATTGTTTAGCCCAGGCAAAAAAGGGTTTGATCTCAGGATGCTGCCGTACAAAAGCCTGCATCCTGGCGGGGTCAGGTTTACCCGTTTTTGCATCCGGCAGCGTGGCGGTTTGCAGATCGTAAAAGCCCTGAACGCTTTGTACCGGGAAAAACGGCATTGCATTCATGCCGGTGCGCCACTGCTCACCATTTTTCTGATAAAACGCCAGCGCCATACTGCGTACCGGAACCGCATAATCAGGCGCATTTGGATTGCCGCCTGCGATAGCGAAACGGCCCACCACCGGCGTAACGCCAGGGGCGAACAGCGCCGCGCGTGACAGGCTACTGGCGTGACCGTTAGCAGAGAAGTTGCCTATGATACAGATGCCTTTAGCGTGATTACGGCGATAGCCAGGGTGGTGACCGCCAGATTTTTCTAAAGCCGCCACCAGCTTATCCGATGTCAGCCGGCTGGTCTCCAGCCACCCGCCTGCCCACAGGATCAGTGCGGTCAGCAGCAAAGGGGTCACTGCTATAAGCGCCAGCCGCATGATTGTCTGACGAGCAGTAAGAGAAGGTTTATTCATCAATACACTCTACATTGCAGATGCTAAAGCCACGCGCATCCCGTATCCGTTGCATGCGATAACAGGAAAGCATTTATAATCCCGACTGATGTCTTTAATGAATCTACTAGTAGGTAGGCTGACTAGTCAAACGAATGTTTTACTTTCTTTTAACCTGCGGTGCTCTTGCGGCAAGTCTGATGACCGGTGCTCACCAAAAAAGGTCTTTTGCCGTTTACAGGTCTCAGAATGATCTAAAAAACGCTGACTGAGCTGCTTATTTATTTTGCCTTTGCCATCCCGGCGAAAACGCAGGACATTCTCCCGGTCATCATCGTTTCTCAAATCACATAAAGTCAGAACAGTATGAGTTACGCTTGAAGCAGAAGAAAACGCTGCGTCACTTCGCTGATATTGCAGATTTTTTCTGAAGAATTTTAGAATGAAAACTTACTAAACCCTCTGTTCTGAATAATGATTAGAGCCGATGAAATTAATTATTATGTTTTCATTTCAGGCCAGCAGAAGGTCATACTGACAATTCATAAATATAAACGGACTGATAGTGAAACTCGTCAATTCGCCTGTTGTTTCAGCGCTATTAACTGCGTCTTATTCTCAGTTAAAAGGGTACTGCGGAGTTATGGCTGGAGGGGGAAGGTTCTGGATGGCGCCCGCCATCGGCGCCATCAACCTTAATGCATTTTGCGCGTAAAAAAGCCAATCGCTTCATGGCACAATGCTTTCAGTTTACTGTCACGCGTCTCTTCGCTCAGGCGAAACAGAGCGTCCGTAATGTCGTGAAAATGAACAGGCTCTCCCGCCTTGATCAAATCACTGACGACCGCGCCAACCAGCGCACGGATCTCTTTTTCGTTATCGTACTTCACACGACCTCCCGATGGTGTATGCATATACAGTCTAACATTATCGGGGGTCAAAAAACAAAAAAGCCATTTCATCGGAAATATAAGCGAAGCGGCAACCAGGTTATAAATTATCCAATTCAAAGCTTGCTCTGAGATTATTTAAGCCAGCAGTGTGCTTTTGCCAGTAAATAGTCAAAAGAGTGTCATCACTGCCTGAATCTGACTTTACCAATACCGGAAGTGGGTCGATTAATTATATCGTTTGAGCGTAACACTGAGTTTCAGGTTTATACAATCTGTTATTCCTGTCCCCGGTACCGCATTTTTCGCTGTCATCTGCCCTGCTCTGAACAGCGTATTTCTGTTGAACGACAGTTGTCAGCCAGTATTATGATAAAACTCTGGTTATCCTCTGCTGTCGCGAGTCCTGCATGGCTAAGTTCACCCTCAAACAGATCGCTGCCCAGTCGGGGCTTAGCCTTGCCACTATTGATCGTGCCCTGCATCAGCGTGGCAACGTTCATGCGCGCACTCAGCATCGGATTCAGCAGGCGATAGCGGACCTGGAACTGATGCAAAAAGCCGGGCTCGCCAAAGGCAGAACGATCTACTTCGACGTCATCATGCATACCCCTGACCGCTTTCAGCCACTGATACGTGAAGCGCTCAGCAGTCAGATTGCCAGCTTTTCAGCTTTCAGACTTCAGCTGCGTTTCCACTTTGGCGCGAATCTCACGGCGGAAGCCATTAATGTGCAGCTGAACAAAAAGGCGCTTCACAGTCACGGTGTCATTCTGAAAGCGGCCTGCTCCGATGAGCTGAATCCCACTATTGAGTCGCTCCTGAAACAACGCGTTCCGGTGGTCACCATGATGAGCGATTTACCCGACAGCGCGCGCCTGCGCTATATCGGCATGGATAACTTTGATGCCGGTAAGGTGGCGGCTTTTCTGATGTCAAAATGGCTGCGGGTCAGCCGTTCACATATTGTGGCGGTGACCGGCAGTCGCGATTTCATGGGTGAACAGGAGAGAATCCAGGGTTTTGAGCGTGCTATGCAGCAGTTTGCACCTCAGCATCAGGTGAGCGTGGTCGCGGGCGGGTATGGCATCGATGCACGGATGTATCAGTCGATGAGGCAATTCTTGCAGAGCCATCCGGACACGGATGCGGTCTATACGGTCGGCGGCGGCAATCCCGGCATCCTGCGCGCATTTGCCGAACAAAAACGGCATGTGAACGCCTGTATCGGTCACGATCTCGACCAGGAGAATTGTGCCCTGCTGCAGGCCGGAAAAATTGATGCGCTGATCGAGCACAATTTACAGCTCGACGCATTGCACGCCTTCAGAACGCTGCTGGAGTTCCACGGTTTCCTGCCCGCGTCCGGCCCGCCTGTGCCCTACTCTAAAATCAATATCATCACCCGATACAACATGACAGCCTGAAGCACTGACACGCCTTAACCCCGCTTAACGTCATGACATATATTGCAATTGCGGGGTCTCTGAATGGCTCAGCGCTTGACGGGCTGGAGCCGGTCAGCGTCCGGCAATTTCAGCGCTGATGAACAGACACTTCTGCCCTCTTCACAGCCTGACGTGATCGATCAACGCCCTGAGTTTAGGGGCCAGATTTTTACGGCTGGGAAAATAGAGGTAGAACCCCGCAAAGGTGGGTAACCACTCATCAAGTACCGTCACCAGTTCGCCGCGTGCAATGTAAGGCTGAAAGGTCTCCTCCATGCCAAAGCTGATGCCGCCCCCGGCACAGGCGGTGCGGATCATCACGCCCATATCATTGGTCGTGAGCTGCGGATTAACGGCGACATCAAACTCCCGTCCCTGCTCAGCAAACTCCCAGCGATAAGGTGCCAGGCCTGGCCCTTTACGCCAGCCTATGCAGCGATGGCTGACCAGCTCTTCGGGATGTTGCGGCGTGCCTGCACGCGCCAGATAAGAGGGCGATGCTACTGCCACCTGGCGCTGCGCAGTGGAGACCGGCACCGCAATCATATCCTGCGCGATCACTTCTCCCAGCCGCACGCCTGCGTCATAGCCCTGCCCGACAATATCAAACTCGTCATCGGTCACGGTGATATCCAGCTCGACCTGCGGGTAAGCGGTAATGAAGCTCGCCAGCAGTTCGCCTCCCAGCATCCGCTCAGCAATCGAGGAGATCGCCAGACGCAGCTGACCACGCGGCTCAGCCGCCAGTTCGGCAATATCAGTGACGGCGCGGTTAAGCTGGTTGATCGCCGGAGCCACCTCCACATAGAGCCGCTGTCCGGCTTCTGTCAGCTGAACCGAACGCGTGGTGCGCTGCATCAGCGTGATGTTGAGCCGGTCTTCCAGACGCCGCAGACTCTGGCTGATCGCCGGACGGGTCACGCCTAGCTGTTCCGCTGCCAGCCGGAAATTTCGGGTCTGCGCCACAATCACAAAAACTTCGAGGGCATTCTTGTCTGCATTCATTGGTCAGATTTGGTTACCAGTCTGTAAAGCGTCAGGTGGATTATCTTTATAATCCAGCCGCCGTATGATCGCCAGTGACAACCTGACTGGAGAGACAAAATGACGCAGAAAGTGATTTTAATTACCGGTGCCTCAAGCGGTATCGGTGCAGGCATCGCACGTGAACTGGCAAACACCGATGCCATTCTGTTACTGGGCGCGCGGCGCGAAAGCCGTCTGGCCGCGCTGGCTGAAGAGCTGCGGTTTAATGGCTCTGAGGTGGCGATCAAAGCGCTGGACGTTACGCGCCGCGAAGATGTGGCGCAGTTTGTGGCGTTTGCGCTGGAGAAGTGGGGACGGGTTGATGTGATGATCAACAATGCCGGGATTATGCCGCTGTCACCGTTGGCTTCGCTCAGGGTAGAAGAGTGGGATCAGATGATCGATGTAAACATCAAAGGGGTTCTCTATGGCATCGCGGCGGTGCTGCCGACCATGCTGGGCCATCAGCGCGGACACATCATCAATATCGCATCGATTGGCGCGCTGGCCGTGTCGCCCACTGCGGCAGTTTACTGTGCCACTAAGTTTGCGGTGCGGGCGATTTCTGACGGTTTACGCCAGGAGAACAGTCAGCTGCGGGTGACCTGTGTCCATCCCGGTGTGGTCGAAAGCGAGCTGGCATCAACCATTACCGACCCGACAGCCGCCGAGGCGATGCAGCATTATCGCGCTATCGCGCTGCAACCGGATGCCATTGGCCGCGCCGTGCGCTATGCGATTGAGCAGCCTGAAGAGGTGGATGTAAACGAGATAGTCGTGCGGCCAACCCGCACACAGCAGTAAACAACCGGCCCGCTGCGCGATGTGCAGCGGGCCGGAATATCAGTAAAGGCTTCTGCGGGTTCGCTGCACGGTAACGGCAATGGCCGTCAGTGCTACCAGCATCAGAAACACGCCCAGTCCCACCATCGCGTTAAACCCATAGGTTTTAAACAGCAGCAGCCCGGCAATACAGCCGCTCAGGAAGGAGAACACCGTCGTCAGATGGGTGTGCAGAACCTTCTGGAAGAAGCGACGATCGTCAGTTTCCAGATGCACAGCATGAGACGTATGTGCAAAAATCCACGATCCCAGCGCAATGCCCGCATCAGTCAGCGTGCCGGTTATGTGGGTCGATCTGACGCGACCATTGGAGAGCTGTGTCGAGGTGGCATTATGCACCCCCATCAAAAAGCCCAGCATCAGGAGCACTTCGCCGTTAAAGCTTGGCCGGTAGAACATCAGCTCAAAGATCGACGCCACCGTCAGCGCCGCGCCTTCTGCCAGAATAATCAGACAGAAAATGGTACGTAACTTATGCCTGATCCCCACCACTACCGCCAGCCGGGCAACGGTACAGCCCAGTACAAAGGCAACAATCAGCGCCATCAAAAACAGCATAGTATGCAGATCGCTGGTGGTGACTTCCTGAGATATCTGCGAGGTATTACCGGTCATATGCGACGGGAAAAATCCAAACGCGCCCAGCGCCATGGCATTAAGGATGCCGGCGGTAGTCGCCAGCACCAGCGCCAGCAGTCGATCTTCGGTATGTGAACGAACTTTCTTCTTTTTTATCAGCACAGGCTTCCCCACATCAGGTGAATGCAAAACGTTCTTATAAGTCTTCAAGCATACAACCTGATGGAAATTATTCCTGTCAGAACCAGATAACTCTGATGAAATAAGCCATTAATTTTGCTGATTTTTATAAAGCAGATTCAGTTTACTTTTAAAAGTGTCAACGACGCGATGATCCACCAGCGGGCAGCCCTGCTAAAGCGGATATGAAATTCAGTCGACGATAAAGCGTTGCGCACCTGTCGTTGTAAAAGAACGATGCGGTTCAGCCTCATCTCCGACCTGATAGCTCATGCCCGGAGTCAGCACGAAACGGCGGCCATCTGCCAGTTCAGTGTGCAACTCACCCGCCATGCAGAGCAGAATATGACCTTTGGTGCACCAATGGTCGGCGACATAACCTGGCGAGTAGTCGACCATGCGAACCCGGATGTCGTTAAATTTCAGGGTTCGCCAGGTCGCCTGCCCCTGGTCGCCGGGATGAATCGTCTCTTCAACCTGATCCCACTGCGTCAGGCCAAACGGCAGATTATCTATTTTCATGCAATTCCCTTGGATAAGCGTTAAGACAGCGCCTGGCTAACCGCCTCTTCCGCGTGGATTAGGGTGGTATCAAACAGCGGCACGCTGGCATCGGTGGCATCAACCAGCAGAGTGATTTCAGTGCAGCCCAGAATAATGGCCTCAGCCCCCTGCGCTACCAGTGACTGCATAATCTCCCTGTAGCGACGACGCGACGCGGGATTGATTTCGCCCAGGCATAGCTCGTGGTAGATCACCTCATGCACAAACAGACGCTCCGCTTCATCGGGCGTCATCACCTCAAGATCGAACTGCTGCTGAAGACGGCCGCGATAAAAATCCTGCTCCATAGTGAAGCGCGTCGCCAGTAATCCGACCTTACGTATCCCGGCCTGCTGAATGCGACGTCCGGTGGCATCGGCAATATGCAGCAGCGGTATGCCTGTTGCAGCACGGATTTGCGCCGCCACTTTATGCATGGTGTTGGTACAGAGCACGATGAACTGCGCACCAGCCCGCTCCAGATTACGAGCCGCGTCAGCCAGGATCTCGCCCGCCTGCTGCCATTCGCCCGCAGCCTGAAGCTGCTCTATGCGATGAAAGTCGACGCTCCAGAGCACCAGCTCCGCCGAGTGCAGGCCACCCAATTGCTGTTTAACCTGCTGATTGAGGATGCGGTAATAGAGCGCGGTAGACTCCCACGACATGCCGCCTAACAGACCAATAACTTTCACACTACACTCCGGGTTCTGGGGTTTATTCCAGCATGCCAGATCGCCATTGAACGGCAACGGCTTTATTCAGGCTCTGCTGTCCTGCGGCCTGAAGCGCCGGGCAACCACCATCAGCAGCACTACGCCAGCGCTCATGATCAGCCAGGCCTGAGTCAGTGACAGGCCGCTGTCACGCACCCAGCCTGCCACCAGCGGCATCAGCGCCGCGATCAGATATCCGCCACCCTGCACCCGTGACAGCAGAGTGCCCGCTTCCCGGGCACTGCGCGCATGATCCAGCGTGACAATCAACGACAGCGGAAACAGTGCGCCAATGCCCGTTCCCAGCAACAGCGCAGAGAGCAGCGGCATCGTATTGGGGTAAAACACAAGGCTCAGCAGCCCGATCAGCAACAGGGCCAGCACGCCGAGCAGCAGCGGGCGACGATCGGGAAAGCGTTGTAAGGTTGCTGTGACGATGAAACCTGCCACCACTTCGGTTAACGTCAACGCGGCGAGCAGATAGCCACTGTGGCGCGCACTCCAGCCCAGCTGAATATAGAATGGCGGCAGCCACGCCAGAACCAGCGTGTAAGCCCCGGTGCCAATGCCGAAAAAGAGCGTCAGCAGCAGTGTTCGCGGCGCTGGCAGCGTCATTGCCTCAGACGCCACGCTCACCTGCGGCGATCGCCTGACTGCAATCAGCCAGATCAGGAGCGTTACCAGCGCTGACACGCCGGAAATCGCCAGCGCGGATTGCAAACCCATCAGTGAAAACAGCGGTTCGGCACTGGCGGCCATCAGCGCCGCGCCCGCCATAATCCCGGTGCTGAACAGCGCCATCAGCGTCGCTGCTGCGTCAGCAAAACGTTGCCGGATCAGCGCGGGAATCATTGCCTGGATTATGCCAATGCCTGCGCCACCCGCCAGCGCGGTAAGCATAAGCTGAGTGGAGGTCAGGTTAAGGCCGCGCCACAGGCAGGCCACCGTCAGACAGAGCAACCCGGCGGCAGTGGCGGTTACCGGCCCGAAGCGGGCGATCAGCCACGGGCCAGAGAGTGCCGCCAGGCCCATCATCGCCACCGGCAGTGTGGTCAGCAGGCTGAATACCGTAGCCGACAGCCCGGTCTGCTGTTGCAACACCGGAAACAGCGGGCCGATAATAGCCAGCATCGGCCGCAGGTTGAGTCCGACCAGAAAAGCGATCGCGGCAAACAGAGTGGGGAACATTTTCATCATCTACGCCCAGCCAGAAATTGACGATGACAGCACCGGGCTGTCACTACTTATCTTAACGTTAAGATAAATACCGTTCGCTGTTAAGAGCCTGAGCACAACCCGACAATATAACCCCAACATCTGCAGGTGATTTATGCATGACCATATTGATTTCGTTGTCAGCCAGTGGGAGAACGCGATGCCCGACCTGGACACCGCTTCCATGCGTATCTTCGGCAGAGTGCTGCGGCTGATGAAACATCTGGCTAAAGCGCGCAGTGAGGCGCTGGCACCGTTTGGTTTTCAGGAGGGCGAATTTGATGTGCTGGCGACTCTGCGACGGGCGGGATCCCCTTATCGGCTGTCCCCCACGCAGCTCTACCAGTCGCTGCTGGTGACCTCCGGTGCCATGACAAATCGCCTGAACCGGCTGGAGCAGCATCATCTGATTGAACGTGTTGCCGCGCCAGATGATAAGCGCAGCATGCTGGTAGGGCTGACACCACAGGGTCAGCAGCAGATTGAGCAGGCACTTCGTGCACATACCGCAATTCAGGAGGCGGTGCTGGCACCGCTGGCCGCATCAGAGCGCGCCGAGCTGGAGGGGTTACTGAAAACGCTGCTGCTTGCCTTTCCCGGTGAAGCGACAGCCGAATAAAAACGCCGTCAGCGCTGCAGTTCCGCCACCGTCATGGTGAAGATAACGGGCTGGTCATCGGCACTGGCATAGGCATGGGGCATATCGGTACGGGCCACCGCCGCACAGCCCTGCTGAACCACCAGTGTCTGCTCACCCACGGTCAGAACCAGCGTGCCCTGCTCGACGTGCAGCAGTTCCAGCGTGCCCGACGAGTGGCCGGAGGAACTGAACACCTCGCCTGCAAACATCTGCCAGCGCCATAGCTCGATCATATCCGGCCCACGGGTGCCGGCCAGCAGTTGCGCACTCCCGCCCTGCTCACCCTGCCACAGCACGGGCATTTCGCTGTTTTTAATCAGCCAGGCGTCAGGTGCATGCGAGATACTAACGATATCCGCTACCGAGACGCCCAGTGCAGCAGCCACCTTACACAGAATGGCGATGCTGGGATTGGCAGCGCCCTTTTCGATTTCAACCAGCATCCCTTTACTGACGCCTGCCCGGCGGGATAACTCATCCAGCGAGAGTTTCTGGCTTTTGCGCCAGCTTTTTATGCGGTCTGAAACAGCCTGATTGACAGTAGCGACATCAGCGCCGGCATCGGTCGTTATATTGACTTTTTTGGTCATCGGTCATTACTATGAAATAAATTAGTCACTGAGAGAGTATCCAATGTTATCTGTTCATCCGTCAATCGATCCGGCTATTTTCACACTCGCTCCCGGCTTTCGTGCCATGAGCATTGCGGTGGAAGCCACATCCATTACCCGACCAGAAGTCGCCAGCGACGCACTGAAAAGCGCATGCCAGCAGTTCATACAGGATGATGTTGTCTGGGCAGATGCGCACCTTGCGGCATGGGCCGAGGTGTTCCGGGCATTTGGTGCCAAAGCGAAGCGCACGCCCTGTTCTGCTGAAGCGTTGCGTAAACGGGTGCTGCGGGATGGCACACTGCCTGCTATTGATCCGGTTGTCGATCTCTACAATGCCATCAGCATTCGTTACGCCCTGCCGGTCGGCGGCGAAAATATCGCGGCCTATACAGGCGCGCCACGTCTGGTGATTGCTGACGGCAGTGAACGTTTCGATACCGTCAAAGAGGGCGAGGTCATTTATGAATCACCGGAACCGGGCGAAGTGATCTGGCGCGACGATCAGGGGGTAACCTGCCGCCGCTGGAACTGGCGTCAGGGCGTGCGCACCCGACTCGATGCCAGTGCGCAGCAGATGTGGTTTATACTGGAAAGCCTGCCCGCTATGCCGCTCGCCGCGCTGCAACAGGCCAGCGATGATCTGATCTCGGGATTGCAGCAGATGATGCCAGGTGCGCAGATTGGCAAAACGCTGATCGAAGCGCCCGCAAGCTGAACAGCGGGGTTAACGCTAAGCAGAATCTGTGGGAGGATACGCGCCCTGCGTCTGGCCATACCCGGCTGACTTAACTGCCCACAACCGGTGACCATAATGGCCAAAGTAAAATTCATCCTTCCCCTGCTGCTGATCCTGGCCCTCGCTACCTGGTGGTTTATCCCGCACGATAGTGAGGAAGACAAAGCGTATTACGTCGCGGTGTTCTGCGCGATTGATCATCACGGTCAGCAGCCATTCGACCAGCAGATGCGAAATGTTATTGAAGGCGGTAATTCTGACTATGCGCTGCAGAAAATNAACTGCCCACAACCGGTGACCATAATGGCCAAAGTAAAATTCATCCTTCCCCTGCTGCTGATCCTGGCCCTCGCTACCTGGTGGTTTATCCCGCACGATAGTGAGGAAGACAAAGCGTATTACGTCGCGGTGTTCTGCGCGATTGATCATCACGGTCAGCAGCCATTCGACCAGCAGATGCGAAATGTTATTGAAGGCGGTAATTCTGACTATGCGCTGCAGAAAATAGCCTATAAACCGCGGCTGGGACGCAGCGTGATTGGCCGCTGGGAGCAACTGACGAATGATGAACAGCAGCGCGCCGCGCAGGATAATATGGTCTGCCAGCAACTGCTGATGCGCTGATTTCTGGTGAGCGTGTTTATCATATTATTCGAATAATTTCGCGCTGGTCATCATTATTGCTGCGCCCGTCTTGCCTTATTCCTCAGCGCCTGAAATCAGCGTGGGTTTACCGTTTATGGCTGAAAGAAATGCATTAAAAATAGTGTCAGAAGCTATTGATGGTGCTGAAATGCAGTCTCATTATGACAGCATACAGTTTCACCAATAAGCCGACTGCGGCGGCACTGGCTGGGTGAGCTGGCGCTGGCGCCTGCAGCAGACGGCGGCCCGGATTCGCATTGGTCGCGTGCCGCTGGAAGAATCCCTGCTGCTCATGGCCATGAAAGATATGCCGCAGGTTATCGCTAACCGGGAACATCTGAGAGCGAACGGAAAGAACAAACGGCGACGTATCATCATTTTTGTGCTGGCTGGAGTGAAGCCGGTGAAGCACGACGGAAGACTATACTGCCGCTGGGGCTGTTTTCTGGCTTTCCTGATCTGGTTCTGCCTGAAGACGTTCGTCACCGCCTGGAGCGTAGCTTTTGCCGCGAACTCCTCGACTGGCGCAGGGGAATGAAAGTCGTGATTATCGCTGAAACAGAGCCGCCGGAAACATCCTTTAGGCAAATAGACGAGCGTGACCAGCCATCCAGCTGCAGTACCGTAATCGATGTGGCGCTGATGACGGTCATCCCACGCTTTATTCCGCTGGATTCCGGCTATGAAGGGGCGGTGGAAGAAAAACTGTGGCAGGAAAAACGCGCCTTTATCAAGCCTCTTCGCTACGATGGTGAGGAAGATGTATTTGCGGATTTTGTGCTCAAGGACGTTCCTGACGGGGATGCGCTTCCGATGGAAGTGTTCGGCATGAACTCGCCAGAGTACCTGCAGCGCAGGCAGGTAAAAACCGCTCACTATGAGGCGGAATATGGGCCCGGACGGTGGTGGTACTGGGATGCTGCTGCGAAGCCAGACATGCCTGCATTTCCCTGCGTCTGACACGGGAGTCTTTCAACTGTGGGGAGATAGGGTTGAAGTACTGTTTCTGTTTAACCTGTGCCGGACAGGTTGTCAGGCCTGAACGCGGAAGGTATTGTTTAAGAAGCGTCAGGACGATAATTGAAGCTGAACCTGCAGGAGCTGGCAGTGGACACGACTGAAGAACTCAATAACACCTATTTCTACGCGGGCAGACCGAACCTCACCGCTGGTGAGCTCTTTTTCATGATTTTCTGTGAAGAAGTTGCTGAACAGCTGGGGGTTGATGACTTCGGCGCGATCGTGGCCATCCTGTCCGGACGTAATGTCCTGACTACCCGCACCAAACCGCGCGATGCTCTCAAGGGAACCTCCTATGCCTCACGGGCAGCGCGCAGAGTATTTCCGAAAGCCAAATTTCCCTTCGGCATAAAGCTCCCCACCATCGTAGGGGGATACCCGCCCCGTACCGCGCGTATTCTTTTTACGCATAAGCTCAGCACCTTTGTCGGACGAGCGATACCCGTCGTGGGCTGGGTGATGCTGGCCAGAGACGTTGCCAGTATCAGTTTCAATTCGGTCAGACTGTACAATGCCATCGCCCGCGGGGAGGATAAGATATGGTAGATGACACCCAGGCACGCGTAATGGCACTCATTAAGCCGTGGAACGGCCGCTCCCTGCTGACGTTCCGGAAAAAAACACTCACGCCAGAGATGTCGCTCAATCTGGACATGAAACTGGACCCGGAGGATGCTGCGGAATGCCTTCAGAACGTCTTCGATGCGTTTGGAATGGATTCTGACCATGTGAATTTTAGCCTTTACTATCCAGAAAACCCGCGTGAGGCTATCCCTCTGACTATCGGGATGCTGATAGAGTCAGTCCGTGCCAGGCGTTGGTGCTATGACTGATACATAAGATGTCAGAGACAGTTATTATTGTTAAGGAGCTATATCCTTACTTCCTGTTCTACTGTACTGACACGAAGATATATACGCTCAGACTGCATATTGATGGATGTTCCCGTCGTGGCAGGCGGAATCACTATTCAAAAATTCAGTCAGGTGCATTCAATGAATTCAGATTTAAATGATGTAAACGATTTTAAAATCGAGCGTCATGACTGGCATGATCCTTTAGTAGAGGCATGCTGTAATTTTGTAAAGTTTAAGGACGATCTGGACCTTTCGAACCGGACATCCTGTGTTCATCCGCTTCTCGTCAGGAAGTTGAGGTGGTTACTGGGATATTATGAACCCTCGGAAAAACTGAATAGATATGGGCGTCCGCGTCGTAAAGCCACTGCGGCCTATCCTTCTCATTTTATGCATTTTGCACTTCCTTTCTTGTACGATATAAGTGCTTTTGGGGGAAAATATGAAAAACGGCTCATTCACCCTCAGCTTGTTGTATCGGGTTAGTATCGCAATTACAACCACGGTCATTTTGGAGGTTACGCAGGGAATCGACCGGACGAGGTGATGGACTGGTCAGATAAGGCTGTTGAGGAATGTGAAACTGGAATCTGTGACCCACGATATCTTTGTCCAGGAGAGTTGCCTCTCTATATAGCCCTTGAAGGGAAGAACAGAGTGGATCTCTTCAAACGCCACAGAAGTGTCATGCTTGCATGGGTTGCGCCCTCGGTTTCTGCACCGGCTGAGTCGCTAAAACTCATACGGCTGAAGCCTTTTAACGTATGGGCCATATGTCATGACGACAGGATTTGTGTTCTTCCATTCACAGACCCTGCCTTACCGATTTATAAAGCGCTTAATGTAGCTATAGCGAAACCCAAATGGGATTTTTTCGCCCTGATAAAACTGCGCAATGCGCGAATCAGTGCTGTCAGTTTTCAGATGAGTAGCTGAATTACGGATGGATTCTCCGGAGGACGTTATCTGACTTTTTTACACAATTCTCCGGTCAATGCGCTGAGCTCTCTTTCATATGAAGCCCGCTCCCCCGCACTGAGAAAACCCTGCTGGCTGACATAGTGCTGAATTTCATTATGGATGTTCTTGGCTTTCTGCCACAGCGTATCTGCCTGTACCTGGGTCAGTTTTCGGCTTTTTCGTGCTATACTGATGTCAGCTTGCAGAACGTTAATTCTTTCTGACAGGAGCGCTTCTGAGCGTCTGGTTTTACTGCTGCCGTTATGCTGTGCCTGAATGATGCAGGACGGATAGTCCGACCCCGCCTGAACATCAGTCAGGGCCTGTCCGCATACAAACAGAAAAAGTCCTGCGAAAATTACCTTCATGAATGTGCTCCCGGACAGATTATTACTTTGTGGAATAGCTATGAACTTCTGTTAAAAATGAAGGTATGAGGAAGGTCGTCATAATTGGTCAAAAACCAGGTTAGACCACGGTAAGAGACTAAGATTGCCCAGATGAACTGGCCGATGGCGATTAGGGTAAAGATTACAGCAAATACTGCAGTTACGAATGTAGACATAATGTTCTCCTTAATGTCTTGGTTTATGTGCAGGTATTTACTGTTCGGAATGCGGCCTTTAAGGCCTGTTAGTGAAAAAACTGAAAAAAGTGTTCTTTTCCTCTTAGTTGCCGTATCAGGTTCAGTAGATCGAGAATTTTGCATTCCATGCTTAATACCCACATCGCAACAATTCAGTATTTTGTGCTTCATCTGTAACAATCTTTCTTCGCCTCTATCGAGATCCGGAAAGTACCAAAGTCGGAATACAGATGACAGGAAAGCAAGCCCCATGGCTGACCAGATTTTGATGTTATTACTTATTATCTCGAAGCTGAGCCTTTTATTCTGTTCTTCCACCGCAATCATTTTGGTGACCAGGTCCAGCATGATTCCCATTTCTGCGGCATTGATAGGCGGCGACTCACGGGCGTCTGTTTCTTCATTTTTTTTCGCCGGGCATAACGCAGATGGATAATAAAAAGCGGTTCTCACTGAGTGCTTAGGTTACTTGACCGCCGGAAAAAGGCTGGATAACTGGTCAGCACTCTTTCAATTTCATCCATGTCCATGCCGATGCTGTCTGCAATATTTCTGGGGGTTCTGCTATTCCAGCGCTCATGCGCGCCGAGGTGTTGTATCAGCGCAGTCAGATAATGAAAATCACGTACAAATGAAACTTCAGGTTTTTTGCCGGAGGATTGAAGCGTGGAAGAAATAAGCGTCCTTATTAATTTTTATAAAATGAACTGCACTTAAATAATAAATGTAATAAAGGCCACGATGTGTCCTTTTTAAAAAATATATTATCAGTTTTTGTCGTGGGAAGGGATAAGAGCCTTAGCTGTGATGGAAATCACCACTGAGCAGGCTGACCTCATCCGGCGTGAGGAAGTCAGATGTCATGTCTGCAAATCGCACCGGATCAGTGATAGTACCGAAGCTGCCAAACTCTTCGCGGACCTGGCGCAGAATATTATCCGGAAGCTTACATGCAGCCCGGTAGGCACAATCGAACATATTGCCTGTACCGACCGGACTGCCCACTAAAGCTCGTCCTGTATAAGGCAGGTATTTATCCAGCATTTCTTCAGCGTAACGAATGGCCATACCCTGCTCAAGGGTTGAGGTATTCAGATGACTGCCTGGCGCAAAACGGGGATTAAGCAGGTAAACCGCGCCGACGGCTGCCTGATAGAAGAACTGTTCCCACATGTCATAACGCCAGCCGATACACAACCCGTAATCATACTCCTTCGCCAGTGCGTGATCCTTATGGAATGTTACAACACCGGTCGCACCCATTCCGGCGGCCTCACGTTCCCAGGCATAGAATGGCACCTCATAGACGCGTACGTCGCTCGCCGCATCGCCGCTACGCCATGCATATGCTCTATGCGGACATTCCAATGAGGATGCTGCAGAGCATGATGTGGCACAAAAGCGTTAATTCGACAAATGTCTATAAGAAGGTATTGGCGGCAGGGTGCAGGGTGCAGGGTGCAGGGTGCAGGTTCAGATAATATCGCCATACTGAAAAGGGTATGAGGCTGTTAATCATACGAAAACCAGTGTTATAAATGGCTAAAATATATTCTTCCGCTGCTGCTTATCCTCGCCCTGGCTGGCTTTTAATCCCGCACGACAGTGAGGAAGACAAAGCGTATTACGTCGCGGTGTTCTGCGCGATTGATCATCACGGTCAGCAGCCATTCGACCAGCAGATGCGAAATGTTATTGAAGGCGGTAATTCTGACTATGCGCTGCAGAAAATAGCCTATAAACCGCGGCTGGGACGCAGCGTGATTGGCCGCTGGGAGCAACTGACGAATGATGAACAGCAGCGCGCCACGCAGGATAATATGGTCTGCCAGCAACTGCTGAAACGCTAAGTGGTGGCGGGGAGAAATGTCTGATGATTCACATGATGAAGGAGAAAATATGACCCTGCCAGAACGCAAAAATTATCCGCAACTGGGCGAAGTCAACGCGCCTTATGTCCATGCAGTGAAACAGGGTGAGACGCTGTACGTCTCCGGCCTGACCGCCTTCGGCACGGCCGCTCAGCAGGGTAATATGGCTGAACAGGCTGAAGCCATCTTTGAACAACTCAGAGACGTTGCTGCTGCTGAAAATACGTCGCTTGCCGCGCTGCTCAAAGTCACAATATTCATCACCTCGTTCACAGAAATCGCCGCGCTGCGGGACGTGCTCTATCGCAATTATGGCGAACATCTGCCCGCCAGCTCGCTGGTGCAGGTCAGCGGACTGTTCTCCACTGACCTGCGCATTGAGATTGAGGCTATATTTGCCCTCTGAGGGGCAATCCGCATCAAAACCGCTGCTACAGCCGCAGATCTGAAGCGGCAGCGCCTCGCGCCAGATAACCGATGCGATAGACTTCCGGACCGGACGCCGGTCGCTGCTGTGATGCGTTAATCGTTAATCCCTGCCAGCGGGTTACATCCCAGGCGCTTAAGCCTGTTGCCATCGGCAGTGCTGCAAGGTTCGCATGCGGAGGAATCGTCCAGCGGTGCAGCGTCATAAAACGGGCTTCAGCCAGATCAGTGATGGGAGTCTGTTCCTCAAACGCCAGCCAGCTTTCGATGATCGGCCAGCCAAAATCCCTCACCAGCGCCGCAAAACCCGGGCTTTGCAGGAAACGCTGCATGCCACTCGCATCCCGCCAGAAATAGAGCGGTGCATAGCGATGTTCATTGATTCCCCCATCCTCACGGCAGGCGTAAAGATACGCTTTTGCCACCAGCCCCGGAAAGCCATCCAGCCGGGCACCGTTCTGCATGATGCGCTGTTCAATGATGCCCATGTCGTAGTCCGCAGGCAGCGTAAAGCGATAATGCATGATAATCATAACGCCGCCTGTGCCAGCATCTGGCCGCCGCTAAAGCTCCACTCTTCGCTGCTGTTAAACTGAATGATGATCATCACATCATCAGGATCGATTGCCATCTCTGTCTGAAGCGCCGCGCAGGCTGTTGCAGCACCTGATCACTGAAGCCGCCCTGCCCTACGTTCAGCGCTGAGTTAAAATGCCTGCTGAATCAGTAACGAACAGTATTCCGCTGAAACGTCGCGATCGCCAAACAGGATGTGGAACATCACGGGCGCGACAGCGACATCGACGAGGCGATCAACGTCAAAACCCGCTTCCCCGCGCGCGATGGCCCGGTTGTTCAGGGTTTCAAGATGCTGATAAGTGAATACACAGCATTTATGGCTGGCCGCTTCAGCATGACTGCCAATCACATCGGCCAGCAGTTCACGACCCACTTTCGAGGACATCTCTTCAGCATACTGCTGAAGGAACGCGGTAAGATCGCCAATCATCGAGCCGGTATCTTCCGGATCGGCAATCGGTCGCATCCGCGCCACGGCCACATCCGCCAGCAACTGGGCCAGATCGCCCCAGCGTCGATAAATCGTGGAGGGCGTTACGCCTGCCTGTTCGGCGATCATCGGTACGGTAATGGCGGAACGATCACGCGTTTCCAGTAGCCGGTTAACGGTGTCATGCACTTCCGCCTGAATACGGGCGCTGCGCCCGCCCTGACGAATCATCTCCCTCGCCATCTCGTTCTCCTGCTTTTATCCGCGTCAACGTTTTGGTTAACGCAACGATGTTGCGTTAACAGATAGCGGCAGTGTACCGCATCTCTGGCTGAGCAGGCGCTATAGTGTGCGATCGGGCGAGTGGCAATCAGGGCTGAAGTTTACTCAGGCCTGCTTTGACTGGCTCTCCGCTGAAATGAGACGAACGGTTGTCTGATGCGCCTATCCACAACAAACTGACTGCCATTACCGCTGAAATAAAAATCGTACGAATATCCATAAATCCTCCCCTGAGTAAGGCGGTTAAGGTAATCCAGTGAGCAGGGAAGTAATCGCGGGATAAGAGAGGGTTTCTCAGCGGTTTAAGGCAGTAAGAGGACGCAGACAACGCTGCGCCCGACTCGCTTAGAGGAAATTCAGACGTTAAGCGCGTTGCCAGCGTCAAGCCATTCCCGCCGGCTCAAGGCATACATCAGGCTGGGAGGCAGCCCTTCGAGATCGTTAACCTTTTTCAAGAACGTCAGGCCTGCTTTTTCCAGCACCCGGCGCGAAGCCAGGTGGTTTTCACGCACCACGCCCGTGATCACGCTGAGTCCGGCCTCCTCAAATCCGTAGCGAATAGCCCTGCGTGAAAGCTCAGTGGCATAGCCTTTTCCCCAGGCATCTGGCTCAAAACGGTAGCCGAGATTATTGGTCTGACGGCCGTCAAACTGACTTCTGAAGACGCCACCAAAGCCGATGATTTTTTCCGGATGGGCTTTCTCGAATATTGTCCAGTCGCCGAACCCCTGATCCCGGTAGCTATCCTGTATGCGCTCCATTGCCTGAACAGCATATTCCCTGTCAGGCCACGGGCCTCGCGGGTTGAATTTATGCGTTTCCGGGTCGCCATAAATTCTGAACAGGTCGTCAAGATCCTCACGAAGGGTAAATCTGTAGAGCAACCGCTCTGATTCCCAAACCATCCTTTGCTCCTTATGGGTACTGATGAGGTTAATCCTTTATATCAGCAGGTTGTGCTGATACCAACACCTGGGTTTACAGGTCAGGCATGGTAATCCCTTTCTGTTTAGCCGGGATTCACGGATCATAGTGAAGAGTGATCACAAAGGCTTGTGCAGTGGCTCTGACTCTGCAGCGATTAGTGTTAGAGTCCTGCTTAAACCTGCGCGTCGGATCTGTGGCGTCTTATTGTCGGTGTCCTGAGGATCTGATCAATGAAAGGAAAGTGCAAACATGGCTGAACAGAGCAGCATAGTGACAGAACTGACCGAACTTGAACGTCTTTATGGCACTGTCGCCCGGCCTTCTGTGGCTAAGGTGACCGATCATATTCATCCCGCCTATCGTCCGTTTATAGCCGCCTCGCCTTTTGTGGCGCTGGCAACATCGGGACCGGAGGGACTGGATGTTTCACCGCGCGGCGATCCGGCCGGATTTATCGAAATCGAAGATGATAAAACCCTGCTCTTGCCTGACAGACGCGGCAATAATCGCATCGACAGCCTGCGTAATATTTTAAATGACAATCGGGTTGCGCTGCTTTTTCTCATCCCCGGCATTGGTGAGACGCTACGCGTGAACGGTACGGCGGCGATCAGCACCGACCCGGCACTGCTTGAACGCTTCGCTGTCAATAATCAGCTGCCAAAAACGATGCTGCGCATCAGTGTTGAGAGCGTTTTCTTTCAGTGCAGCCGGGCAATTATCCGCTCCGGGTTATGGGATGCTGAAACGCAGATTGCGCGGCAGTCGCTGCCCAGCACCGGCTCGATTCTGAAACAGATTGCGGAAATCGATGGCGATGCCTACGACAAAGCGCTGCCAGAGCGATTAAAGAACTCGCTTTACTAAGCTCCTGCGAGTCGCACTTAAGGCAGCGTAATGAGGAGGAAAGTGCTTATACTTTCGGGCCGCAGATGATCATGCACCTGCGGTCGGAGTCTTGCGAGAGTGTCAGGCCTTCCCGGAATTAATTAACTTGCAAATTATAACTGGCAGCCAGCTTTTATTTATCGCGGGTCGATAAGGTCTACAACCAGAGACAATATTTCATACATAACATGTGGCTCTACCCTGGCAGCATAGCTTGCCTTGCGCGCTGTCAGGTCAAGCGAACGCACCTGATAGCACAGCGCCACGCCGGTCACCTTACCGGTATCTGTGCTGTTACCGTCCAGAAACACAGTCACTCCCTGTGAGCGCGACGCGACGCCGCCGCTTGTCACCGGCACACAAATTGCCGTCCCCAGAGCAGCAACTAACTCGCGCTGAGAGATAACAAGATAATAATTCGGCCCTTTAAACTTACGCCCTTCAACCGGATCACCATTAACGTGCCAGATTTCGCCCTTCTGCGGCACCCTCCCTGAAACCATCAGATATGCTCCCTGACCTGCGGCGCGTCATTCAGTCCGTCGACGGCCTCGTCGTTATAACTCTGGATTTCCAGCTGATCAATACCGGCCAGCAACTGAGCAACTGTCCGGCGACCGCGTGGTACACGCGTAACCGGCACAATGTTCACGGATTCTCCCTCAGCGGTCACGTCCAGCTCAATGCCCACGGTCCAGCCTGCTCTGGCAGCAATCTCACTGGGAATAGTCAGCACGACAGCTCCGCCCTGCTGACAAAGTTTTGTTAATGCCATGAGTCCTCCGGTGTGTAACTTAGTAACACATAGATTCGCATAAGGTGACACTAAGTCACACCGCAATAAACGTTAAAGCAAAGATATTGCATTAAGCTCAGAATCACCGTATACCTTATTAAAAGCTAATCCTTTGCATTAAGGTGACTCCCATGAACCCCACCCTGACACCGCAGGCGGCTACCCGCACCACGCTTTTTAGCTTTACCGGTGCGGCGCTGATCTCAGCCACCAGCAGCGCGCCCACGCCGCTCTACCCCCTTTATCGCAGCCTGTTTCATCTGACGCCGACCATGCTGACACTGATCTTTGGTGCCTATGCTTTCGCCTTGCTGGCCGCGCTGCTGACGGTGGGTAAAGTGTCAGATTATACTGGCCGACGTCCGCTGATGCTGCTGGCCCTGGCGATTAACGCGGTCGCGCTGGTGATCTTTATGGTGGCCAGTTCGGCTCCGACCTTGATTGCTGCCCGACTGGTACAGGGCTTTGCTACGGGTATTGCACTGCCGACCTTCGGTGCCAGCCTGATTGACGCCAGTAAAACGCGTGGACCCCTGCTGAATTCGTTCACCGCGTTTCTCGGGATGACGCTCGGCACGCTGACAGGTGGCATTCTGGTCAGCTTTGCCCCGTTTCCTACGGTCACGATTTACGCGCTGCTGATGGTGCTGATGATAGTCGCGATGGCGCTTCTGCCCCTGATACCTGAAACAATTGCGCCTCAGCCTGGGGTACTGGCCGCGTTGCGGCCTCAGGTCAGCATTCCACGACGCGCACTGGGCCCGCTGCTGAAGGTAACACCAGTGAACATCTCAACATGGATGCTTGGCGGATTTTATCTGTCACTGATGCCCACGATGGTGGCAAATGCAACCGGCCTGACGTCGCCATTTATCGGCGGCTCGATTGTGGCAACGCTGATGCTAAGTGCAACGGCAGCCGTTTTACTCTTTCGTCCGTTGCCGCCCGCGCGGGCGTTGGTTATTGGTACGCTGATGCTTATGGCGGGTGTCAGCGTCACACTGACAGGCCTTTCCCTGCACAGCGTGGCCCTGCTCTATCTCGGCACCGCCATTGCGGGTCAGGGGTTTGGATCGATTTTCTCCAGCGTGCTGAAGATCATCATGCCGTTAGCGGAGAGTCATGAGCGCGCCGGGTTGTTCTCCGCCTTTTTGATCAAAAGCTATCTCGCCTTTGCGCTGCCCGCGATTGCGGCCGGTATTGCCGCCCCCCATATCGGGCTGACCCAGACCGCCTGGTTCTATGGCATGACCCTTATTGTGCTGGCGCTGGTGTCACTCCTGGCGGTCAGAGGTCGCGCGTTAGCTGGCGCGGCCTGCTCTTAAACGTCACTGACGCAGCCAGAGATCGGCCGCGTCATCCACAAACGGCGATTTTCACTTACACTCAACGGATTAATTCCTGGTGCAGTCACTGCGTGATGCCGTGAGTATGATGTCGAAATCCCAATCTGATACGGTCTTAGCCCGGTTTTCATCCGCCACCCGACGCTGGTTTTCTGCCGCCTTTGCTGCGCCGACGCCGGTGCAAAAGGCGGCCTGGCAGGCGATTGCCAGCGGAGAGCATGCGCTGGTGATTGCGCCTACCGGTTCCGGAAAAACGCTGGCGGCCTTTCTTACCGCCATCGATACACTGTTTCAGGTCAGAACCGACCAGCCTGCTCCCACACGCGAATCCACCACCCGTATTCTCTATATTTCACCGGTCAAAGCGCTGGCAGCCGACGTGCAGCGCAACCTGAATCTGCCGCTGGCAGGCGTCTACGCCGAACGGCAGGCGCTGAATGAGCCAGAAATCACTCTGAATATCGGGATGCGATCCGGTGATACCCCCAGCGCGGAGCGCGCCAGGTTGTTACGTCGCCCGCCCGATATCCTGATCACCACACCCGAATCGCTGTTTCTGATGCTGACCTCCAAAGCACGTACCACGCTGCAGAGCATCACCACGGTTATTGTTGATGAGGTGCATGCGGTGGCGGGTTCAAAGCGCGGCTCCCAGCTGGCGCTGAGCCTGGAGCGGCTGGATGCGCTACTGCCACAGCCCGCCCAGCGCATCGGGCTTTCTGCAACGGTGCGACCGGTTGAACGGGTAGCGGCCTTTCTCGGCGGCTGTCAGCCGGTTCAGGTGGTAAATCCGGCCGCCGATCGCACGCTGCACCTGACGATCGACGTGCCGGTTGAGGATATGACCGATATCGCCAGCGCCGATGACCTGACCGGTGAAGCGAGCACTGCAAGCGGATCGATCTGGCCACATATCGAAGCGCGCATTCTGCAGCAGGTAATGGCCCATCGCGCTACTCTGGTCTTTGTGAATTCGCGTGGTCTGGCAGAAAAGCTGACGGCGCGGCTCAATGCGCGATATCTTGCGCAGCAGATCCCTGCTGAAAATCAGGATGAAGAGCGCGCCGGCGATCTGATTGCCCGTTCCCACCACGGTTCCGTCTCGAAAGAACAGCGCGGTGAGATCGAAGCTGCCCTGAAGCAGGGCAGGCTGCGCTGCGTGGTGGCGACCTCCAGTCTGGAACTGGGCATTGATATGGGGCCGGTGGATCTGGTGATCCAGGTGGGCGCTCCGCTGTCAGTCGCCAGCGCCCTGCAGCGTGTAGGTCGCGCCGGACATCAGGTTGGCGGCATCTCCACCGGCATCCTGTATCCCCGCACCCGGCGCGATCTGCTGGATTCGGCCGTGATATTACAGTCGATGCGGGCGGGTCATCTCGATGCGCTGGCTCCGCCCCGTAACCCGCTCGATATTCTGGCGCAGCAGACGCTGGCGGCTGTGGCAATGGATCCTCTGCAGGCTGATGACTGGTATGCACAGGTCTGCCGGGCCGATCCATTCCGCACTCTCTCACGTCGGCTGTTTAACGCCACGCTTGATATGCTGGCGGGTAAGTTTCCGTCAGATGCATTTGCTCAGTTGCGGCCACAGCTGGTATGGGATCGCCAGAGCGGAGTGCTGACGGCGCGACCTGGCGCTCAGAATCTGGCCGTAACCAGCGGTGGCACCATTCCCGATCGCGGCATGTTCAGCGTCATCCTGCCCGAAGGTGAAGAGCAGGCGGGCTCTCGTCGGGTCGGCGAGCTGGATGAAGAGATGGTCTATGAGTCGCGGGTCAACGACATTATTACTCTGGGTGCAACGTCGTGGCGCATTCAACAGATCACGCACGATCAGGTGCTGGTTGTTCCCGCGCCAGGCCGTCCCGCTCGTCTGCCCTTCTGGCGCGGTGAGGGCATTGGCCGTTCTGCCGATTCAGGTGCCAGCCTCGGGATGTTTCTGCGTAAACTGAACAGTGCTTCACCGGATGATGCGCAACAACAGCTGCACGCGCTGGGGCTGAATGCCCATGCCGTGACAAATCTGCTGGCTTTACTGGCTGAACAACGTGTCGCGACCGGCGTCCTGCCCGACGATCGCACGTTGCTGATTGAACGCTGCCGGGACGAAACTGGTGACTGGCGGGTGATCCTGCACTCGCCGTGGGGCAAACGGGTCAATGCGCCCTGGGCGCTGGCGATTTCTGCCCGGATCCAGCACCGCATGGGTCTTGATGCTTCCGTTGCAGCCAGCGATGACGGCATCGTAGCCCGCTTTCCCGCCAGCGAAGGGCATCTGCCCGGCGCTGACCTGTTTATGTTTGACGCAGACCAGCTCACTCAGGACGTCACGCAGAGTGTCGGGCAATCGGCACTGTTCGCCGCCCGCTTCCGGGAGTGTGCCTCTCGCGCACTGCTGCTGCCGGGGCGCAATCCGGGTAAGCGCTCACCACTCTGGCAGCAGCGGCTGCGCGCCGGTCAGTTGCTGGCCGTCGCCCGCCAGTATGATGATTTCCCTATCCTGATCGAAACCGCACGCGAATGCCTGCAGGATGTCTACGATCTGCCTGCTCTGCACCAGCTGATGGAACAACTGGCACAGGGAAACGTAAAGATGGTCGAGGTGACGACTGAACAGCCCTCTCCTTTTGCCGCCCCACTGCTGTTTGGCTATGTCGCAGAATTTATCTACGCCAGCGATGCCCCACAGGCCGAACGACGTGCCTCACTGCTGGCGCTCGACAGCAATCTTCTGGGTGAACTGCTCGGCCAGACCAGCAAGCGTGATTTGCTGGCACCTGACGTGGTTGAGCAGGTCGGACAGGAACTGCAGCGCATTGATTCCCGCTATCAGGCACAGCACGCCGAAGGCATTATCGATCTGCTGCGCGATCTCGGTCCGCTCTCCGTTGCCGGTATTTCGGCGCGGTTCAGTGGCAATGACCAGCAAATCGCAGAAGCCGTGTCGCAGTTTGCTGCTGCCCGGCGCGTGATCCCGGTGACGGTCGCTGGTGAGGCTCGCTGGGCAGTGATTGAAGATGCGGCTCGCCTGCGCGATGCGCTGGGCACTGAGCTGCCTGACGATCTGCCCGACACATTTCTCGAGCCGCAGACCGATCCATTACGCGATCTGGTAAACCGCTACGCCCGCACCAATACGCTGTTCACCGCCCGACAGCTGGCAACTCATTTGGGACTGGGCGTGGCCATAGTGAATGCCGTGCTGCTACACCTTTATCAACAGGGCAGCCTGCTGAACACAGGTGCGGCAGCGGGCACAACGGAAACGGAGTGGGTTTCCTCAGAGATCTTCAAACGCTTGCGCTTACGTTCACTGCAAGCAGCACGCGAAGCAACCCGGCCGGTTTCACCCGCCGCCTGGGTCAGCCTGCTGCTGACGCGGCACGGCCTGCTTAACCGCGCGCATCAGGGTGTCAGCGGGCTGCTGCGGGTGATAGAGCAACTGGCGGGCGTGCCGTTACCCGCCTCGCTGTGGGAGTCACAAATCCTGCGCGCCAGGATTGCCGACTATCAGCCTGCAATGCTCGATGAACTGTTAGTCAGTGGCGAGGTGATCTGGTGCGGACATAAAGCGCTGGGACAGAATGATGGTCTGATCTCGCTTCATCTCTCAGAATTCGCCGCTGAGACGCTGCCGGAGGCTGAGGCCACACCCCCTCTTACGCCGATCCAGCAGGCGATACTTGAAGCACTGAGCCGCGGTGGCGCGTGGTTTGTTCATGAGATTATGGTGCAGATGGGCGCACCGGAGACACAACCCAGCGACGTCTATGATTCCCTGTGGCAACTGGTGTGGCAGGGCTATGTCACTGCGGATAGCTGGATTGCGGTACGTGGGCTGCTGACCACGCCAGGCGTGACCCGTTCACGTCCGGCACGCACTCTGCGCACCCGCTTTGGACAGCGCTTTACGCCTGGCGCATTGCCCGCACGCCGTCCAGCGGTCAACACGCTGGCCGGGCGCTGGTCGAAGATTAACCGGCAGGAGATTGCGCCTGCACGACTGGCTCTTTCGCTGGCAGAAAATCTGCTCGACCGTTATGGAGTGATCACGCGAGGCAGTGCAGTTTCAGAGCAGATCCCCGGTGGATTTCCGGCGTTACAGCCCGTACTGCGCAGTATGGAAGATGCCGGGCGACTGCTGCGCGGGCAGATTGTTGCCGGGTCCGGCGGTGCCCAGTTTGCTGACTATCAGACCATTGAGCAGCTGCGGGCGCTGGCCGAAGCGCCGACCGATGTCACTGAAGCGGTGACGCTGGCTGCACTCGATCCCGCGAATCCGTTTGGCGCGATGCTGAGCTGGCCGGTTCATGCCAGCGGCATACGCCCGACGCGTCGTCAGGGCGCGCGGGTCGTGATTGCAGGCGGCATGCTGATGCTCTTTCTGACGCCAGGAGGCAAAGAGTTGCTGACGTTCAGCAACGACCTCGCACAACTTGAAACCGCAGTCGCGGCGCTGGGCGTGGCGCTGAAACGTGAAAAGCCCGCGAGCTTTACGCTGGAGACGGTAGATGGTGAAGCGGTGTCGCAGTCACCGCTGCTTAATGCGTTGCGACACGCCGGTTTTTCACGGGTGCCGCAGGGATTCAGCTGGTATAGCTGACAGGTTTTTCGCGCGCGTTTGTTTCGCGCACAAAATCGATAAACGCCTGAAGCGGAGCCGGAATCAGACGGCGATCGTTGTAGTAAAGCCACGGGCCGGAAAAGGTCAGCCACCAGGGTTGCAGCAGCGGTTCCAGCTGGCCGCTGTCCAGGGCCGGTCTGAGCCACTCATCAAACAGATAGATCACCCCGCTTCCGGCAATCGCGGCCTCTACAGCCAGATCCATTGCCCCGCCGACGGTCACCACCAGCGGCCCGCGGGTTTCAATGCTTATCTCTTCTCCGTCGCAGCTGAATGTCCAGTCAGCCATGATGCCGCTGGCATAACGGCCACGCAGACAGCGATGATGGATCAGATCGCGCGGGTGATCGGGTCGGCCATATTCCGCAAGATAAGCAGGAGACGCGGCCAGCGCGAACCGCTGCTGCCGGGGGCCAATGGGCATCGCCACCATATCCTGCTCCAGCCGCTCGTCATACCGAATTCCGGCGTCGCAGCCGTCACGAAAGACATCCTGCACGCTGCTCTCCGCCACGATTTCCAGCTGGATATCAGGATAACGTCGCAGAAATTCCGGCACCAGCCCGGGCAATACCAGCCGGGTGGCACTGACCGGGACATTCAGCCGCAGCGTGCCGCCTGGCGTGTTGCGATAGCGATTCACCGCATCCAGCGCAGCATTAACTTCATTCATAGCAGGCAACAGACGTTCCATCAGTGCCCTGCCCGCTTCAGTTAATACTACCGTGCGTGTCGTCCGGTGAAACAGTCGGATACCCAGTTGCTGTTCTGCCCGCCGCACCGCATCGCTCAGGCGTGACGCGTTGCTGCCTGTAATACGCGCGGCTTCCCGGAATCCTCCCGCTTTCGCCACTGCCACAACAGCATCCAGCAGCGCCATATCAATCGCCATTGTGCATCACCCCGTACAGTCTGTCCTGATTTCTCCGGATAGTTGCACAGCTGAATCACCGTTACAATTAATCTACATTCACGCAGGAGGTTTTCATGTCAGATATCACCATGACTTATCCGTTAGGCGATCGTGAAGTTAACCGTCTCGGCTACGGCGCAATGCAGCTGGCCGGGCCAGGCGTGTTCGGGCCGGTAAAAGATGAAGCCCGGGCAATGCAGGTTTTGCGCGACGCCATCGCGTCGGGCGTCAATCATATCGACACCAGCGACTTTTATGGCCCACACGAAACCAATCAGTTAATCAAAAAGGCGCTCCATCCGTATCCACAGGATCTGACAATTGTGACCAAGGTGGGTGCCCGCCGCGATGCAAAAGGCGGCTGGCTGGCGGCGATGGAACCTGAAGCGCTGACCCAGGCGGTGGAAGATAACCTGCGCAATCTGGGGCTGGACGTGATTGAAGTGGTGAACCTGCGCAGTATGCTGCATCCGGCGAAGCCCAAAGAGGGCTCTCTGGCTCCCCAGCTGGAGGCGCTGCTGACATTACAGGCGCGCGGACTGATACGGCATATTGGCCTGAGCAATGTGACCGCCACACAGATCGCTGAAGCCCAGGCGATAACGCCCATTGTCTGCGTGCAGAATATGTATAACCTGGCACATCGACAGGATGATGAACTGGTGGATCAGCTGGCGCAGCAGGGCATCGCTTACGTGCCGTTTTTCCCGCTCGGCGGCTTCTCCCCATTACAGTCGGATCGGCTCAATGAGGTTGCTGCGTCCCTGAATGCGACGCCGATGCAGGTCGCGCTGGCCTGGCTGCTAAGGCGCTCGCCCAATATTCTGTTGATTCCCGGTACGTCCTCACCGGAACACCTCAAAGAGAATCTGGCCAGTGGCAGCCTGCACCTGTCGGATGAGGTAATGGAAAAGCTGAACACGATATAAACCCAGGCCCGCATCATGCGGGCCTGGTTGATTCAGAAACTGCTGAGGCAGGTCGCCAGTTGCGGCTTATCACTGCAACCGATGTGGTGATCGATTCGGTTAATCATGTAGGGGTAAAACGGGTTAGAAGTCGCGCGCATAATTGAGTCCAGTCCCACAATCAGCACCGCACTCTCGCCGCGCAGTGACAACGTACCAAAACTGATACCAAACTCATTCTTCTTCGCAGGTGCACTGCCGTAGAGACCATCCTCAGCCGGGAACGGGATCGCCACGTGCGAGAGCGAGTAAAGACCGGCCGGATAGTTGATTTCCAGTGGCTGGATTCGCTCCATAATCTCACCGGCAGGCACGCTTTTAGTCACCATTTCCAGCGACGTGGCGGCAGCATTGGTGATCACTGTGGAAGAATAATGCCGACGGGCCGCGGGTAAGAGCTGATTCACTGCCGTGTAAGAGGAGTGACGGAATAACGGGCTGACGCTGACGGCCTGATTGATATCGAACAGCACCAGCTCACTGCCGTTTTCTGGAAGATAATTGTATAACAAGCGAATCACCGACGGCGTGCTGACGGTAGAGTCCATGACCGACTGAAAGGTCAGTACTGGCGGGAAGCCGGACAACTGCTGATTACGTGCGTAGTGCTGGATCTCTTTCTGTAGCGCCTGCGTCAGCAGATAGGTCTGCCGGGCAGCGTGCACCGGAAAAGAGTTATATTTAAACGGATTAAACTCCGGCACGATATTCAGCCAGGCTGTTTTCGAGAAGGCCGGAAAAACAGAGGGCAGTCCGGCAATCCCGGCAAACCGTGCAAAACGGGTGACACCGATCATCGGCGATAACAGAATCAGCTGCTGCGGACGACGCAACGTGGCGTCGCCCAGGCTGTCGAGCGCATATTTTACCGCCAGCGCCCCGCCGTTAGAGAATCCTACCAGATGCAGCGGTGTCCGGGTGCCCGCCAGACGGGTTGCTTCGCGCACCGCTAAGCGTGTAGCCGCCATCCAGTCCTGCCAGTCCACATCAGTCAGGCCAGCAGGCACCGTGCCGTGCCCCGGTAACCTGATCGCTACGGCCACATAACCCTGCTGGCGATAGGTTTCTGCGATATGACGCAGACTGTAGGGACTGTCGGTCAGACCATGCAGTAAAACGACTGCACCACGGGGCGTGCCCGCCGGACGCAGAATATAGGAACGGTTCCAGTCCTGCGCAAAATGGCCCGGATAGATCATGCTGCCGGAGAAATATCGGTTGAGCGGGGTTTTCTCATCCGCATCCAGTTTTTCAGTGACCTGCTGCTTCATCTCATCAAACAGATGATTTTCGGCGTTAAGATAATCGGCGTAACCGGCTTTATCGAGCTGTTCAACTGTCAGCTCATGTGGGATCCAGGTATGCCAGCGATGTAATTCCGGACCACGTTCCGCCTCATAGATGCGAATGATTAATAGCAGCAGTAACACCAAACCTACGACAATCATTGAACGCCAGAGTCTGCGCGTGGCAGTTTTAAACTTCCGGGTCATAAATCCTTTCCTGAAAAATTAAAAGGCAAAGCGAAACCACGCGAACAGCACATTGCCGTTATTGTAGGTACCGGGAATGTAAGTGAACTGGACATTCACCGCTTTGTAACCAGCAGAGAACAGCGGCAAAATAATTGGCAGCGGAATATAGTTTCCAAAGTCTTCACGCGCAGTGATACCCGCTGTTAATCCGGCACCGAGCCGGAAGTCCTGACCGGGTCCTGGATACCATCCCTTCTCCCAGCCATAACCGATAATGGGCTGCCACTCATTGTGCGAATCTTTAAACGCCATCGCATAAAGCGCACTCCAGTTGCCGCTATCGCTATAGCGGGAAACGCCCAGACCACCGCCCCAGGGATTCTCGTTATAGTTATCGGTTTTTTCTTTGTCATACATAAAGCGAGCGTGCCAGCTAATAAACGGCAGGTAGAGATCGGTGTGCTGAGGCGTCTTCCAGGTCTGTGCAACATCGTCAGTGAATCCATTCCACCAGGACGAAACCGGCGCATTTTCAGCATGCAATGGCGTGGCAATCAGCAGAGCAGCAGCCACTGTCACAGAGTTTGATATGTTCATGGTGCATCCCGGTCAGCATGCGGAGCAGATGAAAAAGGAGTATAGCGCAGAGTCAGATTCAATCTTTGTCAGCGGTCATGGTTCGCTTAAACGACTGTTTCAATCGTCAGCGACAGCGGAGGGTTAGGCCGGATTCTGGCGATTTCAGCCTGAAATCGCCAGGCATGTCCGGAAACCCTTCCGCAAAATCGTGCTGATTACAGTGAATGAAACGGCTTATCTGACAGAAAGTGATACGACGCAAGGGGGCAGAGAAGGGAGAGAAACCGGATTCAGCCGACGGGCCGAATCCGGTAGAGGTGTTAACAGGCTTCAGCCTCCTTCGGCTTTTCACCAAACTTCTCTTTCATGTGTGACTCAATCTCTTCCAGACTTTTACCGCGCGTCTCGGGCACCATCGCCATCACGAAGATTAGCGAGCCAACGTTAATCGCGGCAAAGATAAAGAAGGTAGTGCTGCCGGCATACTCCATGATCGGTGGAAAGCCGAATGCGACCACAGCATTGAAAATCCACTGAAGTGAAACAGCGCCACCGGTTAACACGCCACGCAGCTGCATCGGGAACAGCTCGGACATCATCAGCCAGTAGACCGGCGAGATGCACATCTGCATGCAGAACAGGAACAGCAGAATACAGCCCAGGGCGAGATAACTCTGCATCAGGCTCGAACTCATAAAGGTCATGACGCTGCCCAGCAGGATCTGTGCCGTAATCACCAGACACAGACCGGTGATAAGCATGGTACGACGCGGGAAACGGCTAATCGCCCAGATACCGACAAAGGTCGCCAGAACAGAAACCACACCGTTACCGATAGTCGCGGCAATGGAGGCGCTGGTGCCCAGACCGGTCGACTTCAGGATGATCGGCGTGTAATACATGAAGCCGTTAACGCCAGTAAACTGCGCGACAAAGCCGAGTCCGACACCAATAATCATCAGGCGGATAACCCATTTCTCGCGAATCAGGGTTTTCGCATCCGGCCCGCGTTCTGCTGCCTTTGCCTGCTTCTTCATCTGCGCCATCTCATGACGCACTTCACGCGGCGTTTCACGCAGATACTTCAGAATCTTCTTTGCCTCTTTCAGACGCCCTTCTGCCACCAGCCAGTGTGGTGAAGCCGGAACGAAGAAGGTGCCAATAAAAAGAAGAAAACCAGGCACCATTGCAATGGCCAGCATATAGCGCCACAAATGCTCATCGTGCAGCAGATAGCTCAGCAGCGTACTGGCGACATAGGCGATGAGCTGTCCGGTGACAATCATCAGCTCATTGCGGCTCACCAGCGGTGCGCGAAGACGTGGCCCGGCAATTTCGGCAATAAACACGGGCACGGTTGAAGAGCCACCGCCGACAGCTATTCCCAGCAGGAAACGCATGGCTACCATCACATTGACGGAAGGTGCCAGTGCCGTACCGAGCGAACCCAGAACAAAAATGACCGCCAGGGTGCGAAGGGTAATACGACGGCCAAAACGATCCGAAAAGAAACCACTGAGGAAAGAGCCGATAGCGGCACCGAACACCAGCGAAGAGGCAACCAGCCCTTCCGTAAATGAGTTAAGTCCAAGCCCCCCCTGGTCGGGTGGTGAAGTCATGTAAGGTAATGCACCCGAGATAATCCCGGTGTCATAGCCAAAAGCCAGCGCGCCCATGGTGGCAACCAGCACCACTAAAAAAATGCGCTGGCGTACCGTATCCGCAGGCGCGTGATCGCCCGCTTCCCCAGCGTCTGGTGTATTTGTACTCATAATATTCCTGCCATTAATAAGTTAAACATCCGTTTGATTAAATTTCATACGGAATAGAAAGGGAACATATTTACCGATTGGGTAAAGAAGTGTAGACGGTATTTAAACGTTAGCTTTGGGAATGCGACTTTAATGGTGTGAATAATTACCCGCAGAAATAACCCTCCGTCATAGTGACGGGCCGGCATTTATTTTAACATCAGCTTTACGTTCTGAGTTCTTCCTGTATCCAGCTCAGGAAATGTGCAACACGAGGAAATTGTGCAAATCCACGCGGAAAGACCAGATGGTGGGCGCTGACGGGCAGGCTATGCTGCTCAGTCAGCACTCTGACCAGTTTCCCGCTGCGCAGATAATCCTCTGCCAGCAATTCACTCTCAAAAATAAGACCGTGTCCTAACATTGCTGCTTCAAGACTCATATAAGAGCGATCAAAACGAAATAACCACTCCTTATCCGGCTGAGGTAGTTGCTGCGACGCAAACCACTGCGGCCATTGAATGAGCGGTGACTCGGATAATATCAGCGCGTGATGCATTAAATCCGCAGCCTGACTGACAGGGTGCTGTTTCAGATATGCTGGCGAGGCCAGCACCGACATTTTTTCATGGCGGATAGTTTTAATCTCAAATGCGTTCCAGTCCGGGAAGCCGTGACGTATCGCAATATCAATATTGTCCCGGCTAAAAGAGAGATTTTCATATGAGCAGGAGAGAGTAAGCTGAAAATCCGGATAGCTGTTGCGGAATTTATGGATGCGTGGCAACAGCCAGAGCAGACCGAAGCTGGGTGCGCAGTGGATCCGGAGGTTACTGCGCGCTTTCTCATTACTGATGCGCGCCGTGGCCTGCGCCAGGCCCAGCAGTATCGGGCCAATCTCCCTGAGGTAATGTTCGCCTGACAGCGTTAACGCTACGCCTTTTGCCGAACGATTAAACAGAATACAGCCCAGTTCCCGCTCCAGTTTAGCCAGCTGATGACTGGCTGCCGAGGGGGTAATATTTAATTCTTCTGCCGCCCGCGCGACATTACCAAAATGGGCCACCTGCTCAAAAACCTGCAGTGATTTAATTGAAGGTAAGTGCTCCGACTGCTTTTCCATCCGCCTCTCCACACTGAAATTCTGTGATGTGTGCCCATTTTTAAATCGCAGATTTGTTAACTGCATCAAACCAACAAATTCATTCAGCATCAAATGAATTTTACTGCATTGCCAATATTATGCGCTTTATCAATTCTGATCGTGACCCTACCGGTAGCGATACCGAACCACTAATAATTATTCTTCTGGAGTGGACAATGTTACTTGAAAACAAAGTTGCGATTATCACAGGTGCCGCTTCTCAGCGCGGCATTGGACGAGCCACAGCCGCCTGCTTTGCTCAGCATGGCGCACGCGTGGTGATACTCGATTTAGATTTACAGGCTGCTCAGGCCAGCGCGCAATCGTGTGGCGACGGGCATCTCGGCCTGGCCACCGATGTCACCGATCCGCTTTCTGTTCATCGTGCTATCGATCAGGTACTTGAGCACTACGGCCGTATTGACGTGCTGGTCAACAATGCCGGGATCACTCAGCCGGTTAAAACACTGGAAATTGGCATCGAAGATTACAACCGCATTCTGGATGTCAATCTGCGCGGTACTCTGCTGATGTCTCAGGCGGTTATCCCGACGATGCAGCAGCAAAAAAGCGGCAGCATTGTCTGTCTGTCATCGGTATCAGCTCAGCGTGGCGGTGGCATTTTCGGCGGCCCGCACTACAGTGCGGCGAAAGCAGGCGTGCTGGGCCTGACAAAAGCCATGGCACGCGAGTTCGGTCCGGACCAGATTCGTATCAATGCCCTGACGCCCGGTCTTATCCAGACCGATATCACCGGAGGCCTGTTACAGGATGAACGCCGCCATGCCATTCTCGATGGCATACCTCTCGGCCGCCTCGGAACCGCCAGCGATGTCGCTAATGCGGCACTCTTCCTCGCCAGCGATCTCTCCGGTTATCTCACCGGCATCACGCTGGATGTGAACGGTGGCATGCTGATCCATTAATCAGCGCCCTGCCCTGCCCGCACACCTTGCGGGCTAACTTCGGGAGTGAACACCATGACCACGCTTAATCTGAGCGCAACCTCTGCTGCGCGCGATATCACCTATCGCAAAATTGCCTGGCGACTGATGCCCTGGCTGATGCTCTGTTATCTCTGCGCTTATCTTGATCGTGTGAACGTTGGCTTCGCAAAATTACAGATGATGGATGATTTGTCACTCAGCGAAACGGTCTACGGACTGGGTGCCGGGATCTTTTTCATCGGTTACTTCTTTTTTGAAGTGCCCAGTAATCTGATTCTGCATCGGGTCGGTGCACGCCGCTGGATTGCCCGCATTATGATTACCTGGGGTGTTATCTCAGCTCTTTTTGCCTTTGTTGAAACTGCATGGCAGTTCTACCTGCTGCGCTTTCTGCTTGGTGTGGCAGAGGCCGGACTTGCACCCGGTTTACTGCTCTACCTGACCTACTGGTTTCCCTCTCACCGTCGCGCTCGCATGACGGTTCTGTGGTTTGTCGCGATTCCACTTTCCGGGATGATTGGCGGTCCGCTCTCTGGCTGGATCATGGCGACCTTCGCAGGCTTTCACGGATGGGCGGGCTGGCAATGGATGTTTGTGCTGGAAGCTATCCCTACCCTTGTTATGGGATTCGTAGTGCTGCTGGTTCTCAAGGATCGGGTGGAGCAGGCAGAGTGGCTGGATGACGATGAGAAACGCCAGGTGCGTGCCGACCTCGACGAAGATAATCAGCAGAAAGCCTGTCATGGCACGGTGAAAGCCTTTGTTGCTGACCGTCGTCTGTGGCTGCTGGCGCTGATTTATTTCTGTGTGGTGATGGGCCAGTATGCATTAACGTTCTGGCTACCGACGCTGGTAAGAAATTCAGGCGTCAGCGAGCCTCTGCATATCGGATTACTGACCAGTCTGCCTTACCTGTGCGCCATTATCTTTATGCTATTGGCTGGACGCAGTGGCGATCGTCATCGTGAACGTCGCTGGCATCTGATTGTTCCGATGCTGATCGGCCTTTCGGGACTCACGCTGGCAACGCTGCTCAGCCATAACGTTTCCCTGTCACTGCTCTCCCTCTGTATTGCCGCTGCGGGCATTCTTTCCGCCTCATCACTGTTCTGGATGCTACCGACCAACCTGCTGGGTGGCGTCTCAGCTGCCGCAGGCATCGCTGCGGTGAACTGCATTGCCAATCTGGCCGGTTTTTTCTCGCCGTGGCTGATTGGTTCAATCACCACGGCAACCGGTTCCCCCGCGTCGGGAATGTATTTTATTGCTGCCGTTCTGCTGGGTGGTGCGCTATGCGTACTGCGCATTCGGGCTGCGGATGTTAATCGTTAATCTGGAGGTTATATGACTGACTCTCATCACAGTTCACACACGCTCTCATTACCGCAGCGTGCCATGAATATTCGCCGTCATGCCTTATTAATGGGGCAGATACAGGGACAGGGCTATATCGGTCAGGCACTGGGTGCAGCTGATTTACTCGCTGTCAGCTATTTTCACGCCATGAATTACCGCGCCGATGAGCCTGAGTGGGAAGAGCGCGATCGCTTCTACCTGTCGATTGGGCACTACGCTATCGCGCTTTATGCTGCGCTGCTGGAAGCGGGCGTCATACCGGAAGAGGAACGGGAAACCTATGGCACCGATGAGAGCCGCCTGCCGATGTCCGGCATGGCCGCCTACACCCCAGGCATGGAGATCACCGGGGGTTCATTAGGTCAGGGACTGGGTATAGCCGTGGGTGCCTGTCTGGGGCTAAAGCAGAAAGGCTCCCAGGCGCGAATCTATAACCTGCTTTCTGACGGCGAGCTGAATGAAGGTTCAACATGGGAAGCGGCCATGTCAGCCTCACACTGGCAGCTTGATAACCTGATCGCCATTATTGACGTCAACAATCAGCAGGCTGACGGTCACAGCAGCGAGATTCTCGCGTTCGAACCGATAGTGGATCGCTGGCAGGCTTTTGGCTGGTATACCCAGCGCGTTGATGGCAACGATATTGCTGCTTTGCAGAATGCCTTTGACGCAGCACGCAGCTGGCCTGAACCGCAACCGCGCGTCATCATCTGCGATACCCGAATGGGTAAAGGCGTGCCGTTTCTTGAGAGCCGTGAGAAAACCCATTTCATCCGTGTTGATGCCGATGAGTGGGACAAAGCCCTGACCGCACTTGAGCAAGGAGTATGATATGAGTTCACAACCGCAAAAAAAACGTCTGACCACTTCCGCCATGATCGCCTCGATTGCTGCTGAGGGTCAGCCCACGGTTTCTGCCCCCTTCGGGCATGCTCTGGTGTCACTGGCAGAGAAGCGATCCGATGTGGTCGGTCTGACGGCAGATTTGAGTAAATATACCGACCTGCATCTGTTTGCGGAGGCTTTTCCACAGCGCTTTTACCAGATGGGAATGGCAGAACAGTTATTGATGAGTGCCGCAGCGGGAATGGCGCGCGAGGGCTTTATGCCTTTTGTCACCACCTATGCCGTATTTGCTTCCCGTCGCGCCTATGATTTTATCTGCATGGCCATCGCCGAAGAGAATCTGAACGTCAAAATTGCCTGTGCGCTGCCGGGCCTGACCACCGGTTATGGGCCAAGCCATCAGGCGACTGATGATCTGGCAATTTTTCGCGGTATGCCAAACCTGACAATCATCGATCCCTGCGATGCACTGGAGATTAGCCAGGTCATCCCGGCGATTGCCGAACATCAGGGGCCGGTTTACCTGCGCCTGCTGCGCGGTAAGGTTCCGCTGGTACTGGATAAATATGATTATCGCTATCAGCACGGTAAGGCCCAGCGTCTGCGAGCGGGCAAAGATGCAGTTATTATCAGTAGCGGATTAATGACCATGCGGGCACTTGAAACCGCTGAAGTGCTGGAAAAGCAGGGCATTGAGGTTGGTGTGGTTCACTCTCCAGTGATTAAGCCTCTGGATGAAGAGACTATCCTGCGAGAGGCAGGGGAAGCGCTGCATCATAACCAACTGGTTATCACAGCAGAGAATCATTCAATCACGGGCGGGTTAGGCGAGGCAATTGCGGGCCTGCTAATGCGGAACCGTGTGACGCCACGCTTTAAGCAGATTGCCCTGCCGGACGCATTCCTGGCTGCAGGCGCTTTACCGACGTTGCATGACCGTTATGGCATCTCTACCGATGTGATGGTCAGGCAAATAACAGCCTGGCTTGAAGCCTGATTCATAACAAAACCGGGCCAGGCCCGGTTTTATATCGCTTTTTGCGCACCCGATAGCTATGCTGCTATCGCCTCCCTCATACGCATTCTGCAGACAACGTAACGATAGCCGTGCTCAACGCTGGCTGCGCATCAACAGATTCTGATGAGTCCGCCAGCCGTTTATCTATATCGATAATCCTCTTTAACTCCCCTTGACTGTAAACAGCTTTCCCGTCAGTTATATCCCTTTCCTGAGTGGCTCGATTATCGTTTTCTACCGTTGAGTACATTCTTTCATCTGCTTTACTCAATACAGTGAATCTGTCTGAAGTAGCCGATTTCAGATCACTGGCACCTTCACAGTCCAGCTCATGTCGTTCGCATCAGCAGAAAAATAGTTTTTGTCAGATGCAAAAGTTATCCACTTTTTCTGTGGATAAGTGAGGGATATTTTCTGAGTATCTTTTTTCACTCCTGGAAGATGCCTTTGCTGTTAGCAGGCTGCCCTGCAATTAAGATCTCTATAACGCAGTTATATGTCGTAACCAGGATGATTTTTAGCAGGACGCATGGCGATTTCAGGCTGAAATTCACCGTATTTTTACAGTATAAACAGTAACTTAAGCGATAAATTTCGCTGGCGGATAGCTTAGCTGTAAAAGGAGTCTCAAAGAAAGCATTAGCCGATATAAAGCATTTGTGCAGGAACTGAGGTCTGGTGAAAAGTAACTGGTTACTAATGAACCAGCACCTGAAAATCTTTACTTGCAATTTGTGATCGCTGAATGCAGACAGGCAGTATCAAAACCCTCAAGAAGTGACAGCAGAATTTGAATCCGCTTTTGCCCTTACAGACAATTCATGCATTCAAAGGCAGCCGAGAACGCTGGCGAAATGTTCCGGAGGAATGGCGATTTCACAGGAATTAAATCAAATAACACCCCATATAATATTAATAAATTCAGCATCTTAGGTCTAATAATATCATTGAAAACCTGGCGATTTCAGCCTGAAATTTTGTTTTACGTATCTTCTAAGCGTCTTCAGTTAATTATGTAATAAAAAAAGCCAGCGTCAGACGCTGGCTTCTTTGGATGCGTGTACATTAACGATTGAGATATTTTTTCAGGGTCTCAGCAATGACTTTATCCAGCTCTTCCTGCAACTCTTTCGACTGCCGGTTAAATTCATAGCTGAACATCCGACCACGTACCTTCTTACGTGCAAAACGATCTTTATCAGCAAAAGACCAGAGCGCAGTCGCCTGTGTTTTATCTTTCTCAGGCTCTTTAATCAATGTCTGGCTACCCTGTCGAATCAGACGCAAAATGTGATTTTTCAGCTCATCCTCGGCAAGCCCTTCGCGGGCGCAAACCACATCTATCTCCCGCGAGATAGAACTAATCAGAGCTTCAATGCTTTGGCCGGATTCACTTAATTTGTCAGCCGCCTGTAACAGCGCTTTATAATCCGGATAAGTCAGCTCAGCGTGATTAGGGAAAAGTGAGATCAAATCGGACGGAACGCTGGCTGCCTGAAGAGCACGGGTGACCTTCGCCTGCGATAATCCCTGATTCTCAGCGATCTCTTTTTGCGAAAGCCCACCATCTTTTAACGCCAGCAGGCGCATTCCTACTTCCCGCAGATTATGTTCGCGGGCCGTCTGAATATCCTGCGCCAGTCTGCGGGCCTCATCGGCACTAATAGCGGCATCAGTGACCAGCACGTCCAGCCCGGTTTTGCAGTAAAGCGCAGCCGCACGCCGACGTGAGCCGTCAAGAATCTCAATGCGGTCATCGCGCATTACGCCAATCGCCGGGAAGAACTGCTGAAGCTTAATGGTGCGGATAATATCGCGCAGTGAATCGGGTGTCAGCCCCGCCTGGTCGCGCCCATTGGTTTCCATTGTCACGAATGTCTTGTTTTCAACTTCACTGGCGGCAATGCGTTCAAAACGAAACAGGGCGCGCTTGCCCGTAGCCAGAACGAATGTCTGATTGTGCTGACTATCCGGTGTCTCATTTTCCAGCGGGGTCTGGCTGAAGGTTCGGCCAATCGTGATTCTTTTTGCGCTCATAAAAACCTCAGTTCAGGCGAATAAATTCGATACGGTCAAAGACGGCTTTTGCAAAGTCCTCTGCGGCGGATCTTGCATTTTTCAATGCTTCACTGCTGCCGACGTAAGTCGAAGGATTCGCGGAGATGACCGTATCAAAGGATTCGCCGCAACGTTCGAAACCATCAAGGCGGGGAAGGGCAGCATCAAGCATGTCACCACCAAATATTTCTTTTGCCAGGCTATGACAGAGCTTGTGGTCGGCTTTATTCGATAGCTTAGACATAAAGCCAATGTTGCCCTGCAGGCGACAGGTGGCGCCGGAATCCTCGATAATCGCAATCAGTTCCGGCAGACGCGTCAGGTATTTGAGCGTGGAATGAAAGTCGACCTGAGCCGGTGGTACAGGCGTCATCAGCAGATCAGAGGCCGCAATGGCGTTCTTCAGGAAAGCATCAAGATGCGGGCCACTGTCGATAAAGATAAAGTCATAATCTTTCTTCAGTTTAGCAATGACGTTGTCATACAGCACGGCATGAACATTCTGCTGCGGCAGATGCTCTGCGCAAAGCTGGTCCCAGCTTGAGGCGATAAAGGCGTCATCAATCGAGGCAGGCAGCACATCGACACCCGGAATAATCGACGGAACGATAAATTCGTTCACCAGCTCATCACGGGTGACATTCTGGAGCATTGCCTGTGCCGCTGTCGCTTCCACCAGCCCTACTGAACGTTCATGGTTTAAAAACATGGTTGCTGAGGACTGTGGATCAAGGTCAATCACCAGAATTCGCAAATCTTCAAACAGCAGATGAGGATGGGCACGAAGTGCATGAGCCAGCGAAACGGTAGAAACCGTTTTAGACACGCCACCCTTCAGATTACCCACGAAAATAGTGTAGGCATCACTGTGGCGATCGCGATATTTCGGCACGCCTCGATGATGATAGATATCGATAATGTTCTGAATCGACATCGCATATTTAACGGAAGATCCGGCCGCGCGTTTATCAAACTGATAACCGCTCTCTTCCATCTCATTTACAGCGTAATCAACACTGGCTCTTGTCAGTTTGGGCAACTTTGCTAACGCCGCTTTGGCATAAACCTGGTAGTACGTATTTTCATGCAGTTCCTGCTTCTGCGCCTGAATCTGGTCGGTGAGGCTCAGCAGCATGCGTTCAGAACGCTGTGCAACCTTCATCACCTGCTTGTCGTCGTTAGCCATCGTTGCTCCAAACATGTAGGATTTGTGACTTTATACAGAATTCCTGCACGTGAGGCAATAAGTTATCTTTTCAACTTAATCTTCACTTTTAGGTAACAGCACGGGTTTTGGTGAGGTTCATCACACAATTACTTCTGCCCTGCTACTTTTCCAGTTCAAAGATGAACAGCGTTCACTGTAATCAGCAAAACATTCACTGTAATCAGCAGAAATCGATCCGCAGAGAGAGCAGGGTGAAATGGATTGTTCTAAGCGCGAAGATGAGTCTTAACGTTCACTGTAATCAGTAAGGTCAGTTCTCTATCAGATGAATTACCGGAGGAACTTAAGGTAGTGGTGCAGAAAACAAACCCTAATCTGAAAGCCTGTGCGAGTAAGCGGGGTTGATACCTGGCGCTGAGTGAGCTTAACGTTCACTGTAATCAGTAATGTCATGTCCCAATACCCAGGCAGTAGTCACGTTCACTGTAATCAGTAAACTCGCTAATCAGATAGCAGGACAGGAAGCTGAATTGAATAACCGTTCACTGTAGTCAGTAGTAAGGAGCCGACAAATCCTATCTGGTTCATAAAACCATCAGAAGCTGATGAGACAACAGGCAACCAGAGTTTGGGAGCCAGAATGAATCGGCATAAATGAACAGGTCAGCCCAATGACGTTCACTGTAATCAGTAACGAGGGGATAGCGAATATTCACTATAGTCAGTAAATGAGGAGTCTTGCTATCGGAACATTCACTGTAATCAGCAGAAGCGCTGGTTAAGTTCGATCGAAATTGAAGACAGAAAAGCTGTGATACGAAGAGAGATATCAATTCGATTCTGACAACGCTCGGGCCGACAGACATCCCCCCTGAACATCAGTTATGTCATTACTGCTTTCCCTCCAATATTCACTATAAACAGTAGAAGCGGCAAAGCGTTGCGTCAAATTTGAGCTATCATTCACTGTATTCAGCATAGCATTCACTGTAATCAGTAAAGCAGCATTCCTGAGGATCATCGTGGTGAAGGTAGCTTCTTGCTACAACGTTCACTGTAATCAGTAACGGACAGGGGAATTCGCTGCACGCCGGTGCTATGACGATGCCAACAGGCAAACATTCACTGTAATCAGTAACAGTGTCACGCTGGCAGTAGTGATGAGTTAAAGCGCCTCCATACAGGACGCACGTCAGCCGTGATGAACGTGAGCGCTGACATTCACTGTAATCAGTAAAGTGCTCAACGAGAATCATCAGAGAGAGGCGCTGACCTGCCTGAATCAGAACGTTCACTGTAATCAGCAAAGCCAATGTCCGAAGGCGCTTGTCAATTAGTTTGTAAGCACAAACTTACTTTATAAGCCTTATGGCATGGAACGACAGCAAAAGAGGGGAGGAAAGTATGATACAAAAACGTGCCCCGTTTACTGATTACAGTGAACGTTACTGATTGCAGTGAATAGAGGGTAAGTACTGATTACAGTGAATGAGAGATGAAGGATGCAATGTCACCGGCAACGAAAAAGTGACACTGCCACGCAAAAATACTGATTACAGTGAACCTAAGGAGTTAATCCTCAAACTCAATTTCATCCAGTGAATCGATGCTCTCCAGATTACCGATGCCATCAAGCTTAGGTGTTCGGCTATGGATAATGAAAAAGACTGAGCGGCCACGTTTCACTTCTGAATAATCCAGATAACCAATTTCCTTCAGTTGCTCCATCGCACGCCGCACCACATGGTTCTGCGTGGTGGTCTTTGAGCCGAGATTGAGGCGCATACGCAGGCGTGCCAGCGATATCGGTGCCGGATTGGTCGGAAGGCTTTCAAGGAAGGTATAGAGCGCCTGTGCAGACTCTTTACGCTTAAGGCGGGATATTGCACGAAGCTGAAGCAGCACCTTGTGATCGAAGTTGTAGAGTTCAAATAGTTTGGGGTCGGCCTGAATCCGCACAATATCTTTTTCGCGGTCGTAATACGCAGACTGGACAAGGTGGGTATGATACGCCTTGCCGTTGCCTTCAAAGGAGAGCGTGTTAGTTGCAATGCGACGCAGAGAAGCATCAAGACGCTTACGTAGTGCGGCAGACGAGTTGGCAGAGGGAATGCCGCACATCTTCACAAAATCGATAAACGGCAGTGTAACGGTATCGCCTTTGGTCGGATAACGCGAAAAGGACTGAATAATACCTGCCCAGGTTTTGAAATCGTTATCCATATCCAGCCGTGCGCCGGTAATGGTAATCTTTTCGTAGCCTTCCGCCTTCACCAGCGTCAGATTCTTCAGCTCTTTCGTCGCATCCGTTGATGCCATAGCGCCGGATTTACCCCGCGCGGTTGATTTCAGCGTCGGCACAAACAGTCCAAGACGCATCAATGCTACCGGCTGAACAGTATTATTCTTGTTGGGATGAAGCTGAATAACTTCACCACTGTTTTTGGTCACTGACAGAAAAGGTTCAAGTAACGCTTTGTTTTCGTTGTCTTTATCTGCCATGGCGTAAGATCTTCATTCTGTGGATGAAAAGGATCGTTTTCTGACTACAGTGAACATTAGCACTGTTTACAGTGAACATTCTACCTGGTACAGTGAATAAAGTACTGATTACAGTGAACACTTTACTGATTATAGTGAACGCGATCACCCTTTGAGCCCTTACGGGGTGCGGCCTGCGACGATCGGGGATCTCTTAGGATCTCTCTATGATCTATTAAGGATCGTTTTTTAGGATCGAGTCAGTGTATAAGTGGATAACTGACTGGCAGGTATCATTTTCAGACACACGGACAGGTGCCGCAATAGCATCATCTCCGCAAACCCTTCAGACTTCCAGAATACTGCTTTTGCAATTCCGATATTCTCAATCGATAACGAACTTCCTCACTATTATTCATTTTTCATCATTAACTACAGCGCGTATCGTTTCTCTATCACTGAACGAATGAGGAAGACAGCACCATGACTGAATATGCTCTATCACGAAACCCTGCAACAGGTGACATTCTGGCACGCTATCCTCTGCAGAACAGCACCGAACTGGAACAGACTCTGACAGAAAGCGCTTCTGCTTTTGCAGCATGGCAGCACAGCAGTATGAGTGACCGGGTGCGCGTATTGCGTCAGCTCGGTGAACAGATCCGTCTGAGAGAACAGGATCTTTCACGCATGATTACGCTGGAAATGGGTAAACCCATTGCACAGGCTCGCGCGGAAGTACTGAAATGCGCAAATTTGTGCGACTGGTATGCAGAACATGGCCCGGCGATGCTGGCCGATCAGCCCACTCAGATTACTGACGCATGGCAGCGATTCCGTCCCATTGGGGTGATCCTGGCGGTCATGCCATGGAATTTCCCCCTGTGGCAGGTTCTGCGGGGCGCAGTCAGCATATTGCTGGCAGGTAACACCTATCTGTTGAAACACGCGCCAAACGTCATGGGAAGCGCCACACTGATGGCTGAGCTGTTCACAGCAACCGATCTGCCTGCGGGTGGCTTTAACCTGATTAATGTCGACAACGACGGTGTTTCGGTAGCGATTAAAGATGACCGCATTGCTGCCGTCGCGGTTACCGGCAGCGTACGGGCGGGTGCAGCAATCGCGGCACAGGCAGGTGCAGCGCTCAAGAAAACAGTGCTGGAGCTGGGCGGATCCGATCCCTTTATCGTGCTGGCTGATGCCGATCTCGATGAAGCAGTGAAATCAGCCGTAATCGGACGTTTCCAGAATACCGGGCAGGTCTGCATGGCGACCAAACGCTTTATTGTGGAAGCCCCCATCGCGGAAGAGTTTGAAAAGCGCTTCACAGCAGCGGTACAGGCACTGAAAATGGGCGATCCGCTGGATGAAAACACCTTCCTGGGCCCGATGGCACGCGCCGATCTGCGCGACGAGCTCGACGGACAGGTAAAAGCGACCCTTAGTGAAGGTGCGCGTCTGGTGCTGGGTGGTGAGAAGGTGGCAGGGCAGGGTAACTACTATGCGCCAACCATTCTCGCTGACGTTACCAGCACCATGACCGCGTTCAGGCAGGAGCTGTTTGGTCCGGTCGCGGCCATTGCCGTAGCACGGGATCCTCAGCATGCGCTGGAGATCGCTAACGACAGCGAATTTGGCCTCAGTGCTACTGTCTGGAGCGGTAACGAAGAAACTGCCGATCGGCTGGCGCTGCAGCTGGAAGTCGGTGCCGTGTTTATTAATGGCAACGGCGCGTCCGATCCGCGGGTGACCATCGGCGGCGTGAAGAAAAGCGGTTATGGTCGTGAACTGTCCCACTTTGGTGTGCACGAATTCTGTAACGTGCAGACCCTGTGGAAAAATCGCCGCTAGTATTTACTGCGCTGCCGGAAGATAGGCGGGTGCAGTTTTAGCGACCTCACTGAGCGGACGCAGCAACCGATGCGGGGCAAACCCACTCAGCATCGGTGAAGGTGTACCGCTCAGCATCTCCTCAGCCACCAGTCTGCCCAGTAAGGGCGCAAGGGTCATGCCACTATGGCTGACCATCAGATAAACGCGTGCTGAGTCACTGATGTAGCCCAGTGCGGGTAATCCATCTGCCGGGCGCGATCGCTGTCCCGTTTCAATCCGCTCAATCCTCGCCCCTTCCGCATTGTTAAACAGCCGACGCAACCGACGCAGCATCTCTTTGCCAGTCAGCCCCTCCGGAGAAGCGGGGCGTGACGGATCGGCATGCTGGTCAAGATCCAGAGCCTGCAGCATCAGGCGTCCTCCGCCATCCGGCCGCACATTCAGTTCCGGGGTAATGAGATTGCAGTTAAGCAGAATCGGCAAAGGCTGTGTCTGCGCCAGAAAACTGCAGGCAACAGGATCGGCACGGTTCGCATCGGTCATCGCCAGTTCAAGTCCACACTGGCTGATCAGCTCAGGTGCCCAGCGACCGGTTGCCAGCACCAGCTGATCCCCGTGCCACTCATCACCACTGGCCAGCGTCAGATGCACATCCCGACCCGATTCAGTCAGTGTGGTTACCTCATTGTTGCAGACCAGCTGCCCGCCACTGGCGCGCAGGTCGGCAAGCAGAGAAGCGATGAACAGGCTGGGATGGAGCAGGCACTCCGAAGGGAAAAACCACGCATGCTGAATGCGGGGATCGAGCCGTAGTCCGGGCAGGGTGCCCAGTAGCGCAGCGCGGCTACGCTTCTCAACGGGGTAATCCAGCGTAGCAAGCTTTGCTGCACGCTGCGCCAGCTGGCGCAGGGATGACTCATCGGCTGCCCACTCCAGCGAGCCGGTTTCAAGCAGCCAGCGGGGCAATGCAGGGTGGCTCGCCTGCCATCGCTTGTGCTCGTTTATCGCCTGGGCGTTGAGTTCATGATAATGGCCGGGTTCTTTGCCGTTAGCATTGACCCAGGCGTAGCTGATCTGGCTGGTGCCACTGCCAGGCAAGCTTTTGTCGAAGACAGTGACTTGTGCGCCCCGGCGGGACAATGACTGCGCGACGGCTAAACCCAGCACGCCTGCACCGATAACAGCTATACGTTGTGGCATATCCGGCTTCTCCTGAACAGAAATCAGCGGGTGATGGGCACCCGCCGGGACGTTTTACTATTGCGGAGCGACAGTGTGCGGTCAACCGTTGCGTCAGGCAGTTATCTCATCAAACCAGGCAGGCAGTGGATCGTCCAGCGTAATCCAGTGTTCTGGCCCTGCAGCCATCTCATGAGGTGTCAGCAGTGCGTGATCCAGTGCGGCAATGATGTGCTGCTCATCCATATCTATGCCGATAAACACCAGCTCCTGACGCGCATCACCGATGCCTTCCTGCCACTGCTCAGCGATGAAGTTGAGTGAGTCTGCATCCTGTGGCCAGTTGTCTCGCGGCACGCTGACCCACCAGCGCCCGGCGTAACCCTGACGAGCCACCGCGCCCGCCTGCGACCAGATCGCCGCAAATTCGGGTCGGGTGGCCAGCCAGAAGTAACCTTTTGAGCGAATCACGCCGTCGAGCTGGTGGTTTACAACCTCCCAGAAACGCTGGGGATGAAAAGGGCGACGGGCGCGATAGACAACGCTGCGAATCCCATACTCCTCCGATTCCGGCTGATGCTCGCCCCGCAGGGTCTGCAGCCAGCCAGGTGCCTGTGCTGCCCGGTCAAAATCAAACCGGCCGGTATTCAGCAGACAGTCCAGCGGAACCTGCCCGAACTCGCTGTTTACAATGCGAGCGTGTGGATTGAGTGCACGCAGCATGCCCTGCAGCTGATGCAGCTCCGTCGGGCTGAGCAGATCCGTTTTGTTCAGCACCAGCAAATCACAGAACTCAATCTGATCTACCAGCAGATCAACCACCGATCGCTCATCCTGCTCGCCCAGCGACTCGCCGCGAGACTGAAGATCATCGACTGAACGGTAATCGCGCAGGAAGTTGAAGCCATCCACCACGGTAATCATGCTATCCAGCCGGGCATAAGCTGAAAGGCTTTCACCCGCTTCGTCTTCAAAGGTAAAAGTTTCAGCCACCGGCAGCGGTTCAGAAATGCCGGTCGATTCAATGACCAGATGGTCGAAGCGACCAGCCAGCGCCAGACGTTTCACCTCCAGCAGCAGATCTTCACGCAGCGTGCAGCAGATGCAGCCGTTACTCATCTCGACCAGCTTTTCATCAGTGCGGGACAGTTGGGCACCGCCATTACGCACCAGAGCCGCATCAATATTAATTTCAGACATGTCATTGACGATGACTGCGATGCGCCGTCCTTCACGGTTATTCAGAATATGATTGAGCAGCGTGGTTTTACCGGCACCCAGAAAACCAGAGAGAACCGCAACCGGCAGACGTGGATCGCCAGATGTCTGAGAAGAGAGTGTCATACTGTTACCTGTCAGATGAAGTTAAATAATTATGTTATAACATAACATTAATAACACTGTTTTCAATCCGGATTTCTGGTTTTGTGGCAGTTCTCAAAGTGGGTTTAAAGAAAGGAGAGGAAATGCAGCAACTTACACTGGTCCCCGTCTGATGTCCGTCGTCAGACGCGGCGAGAAAACCTCTACGATACGCTGGCAGGAGGGCGATATCGTTACCGGTCTGCTGAGCTGGTAATTCAGCAGCTACCGTATTAATTTCCAAGGCCATCGTTGAAAGTTTAATGAACATTCCCCTAAGCGTCAGCAGCAAGCTAAGGCCCCGGAAATCACGCCCTTCAGTCGCCAGCGCCGTGAAGCCCGCTTCCCGGGGTTAGAGGGGTTACCTGACCTCATTCATTGCTGAAAACTGGTTTAGGCTGTTCAATGAAGAGTATGGAATGGCAGAATTTATACGTCTGTAACCGGCTACGCCGGGCGTACGGCGCCGTTTAACCTCAGTGTTATCCTCAACGACATCAGGCGTCTCCATGCCGCTAAAGCGGCATTCATGGGCTAGCTATGTATTACTCGGAATTTAAGTGAACTTCGAGCACCAAATGATTGGCCAAAATGAATGTCCGCTTTGTGCCATAAGCGGACATTATTAAACTGAACATGCCAGCTCTTCCGACTTCTGCGACAACATATGTCGTGATCTGATAAGAAGTCCTGAATAGTTAGATTTATGGCCGCCCCTCATTGCTGCGGCTTTCAGCCGAAATTTCTTCTCGCAGCATATCAATGAGCTCTCTTAGCCCTTGAGGAATGCGTCGGTGTCCAGGGTAATACAGATGCATAGCCGGTTCTGTAGGTGCCCAGTCAGGCAACACGATCCGCAAACTACCTTCCTGGATATAATGTGATACCCGGTTTTCCAGACAATACGCAATGCCAGTTCCGGCAAGGGCAAGCTCAATGGCTAACGCTGTCTCACTGACACAAATCTGTCCTGGGACATCGATTGCACGATAATCATCCCCCTTGCTGAATTCCCATTTATAAATTATCCCCTGGCCCGTTCGCAGCTGAATACAGGAGTGAGCGCGCAAATCATCCGGCGTGGCGGGAAGGGGACGATGATAGAGGTAACGCGGAGACGCGACGGCAACCCATTTCAACTCAGGGCCCAGTTTGACGGCAACTAAATCCTCCGGAACTGTCCCGCCAAAACGAATGCCAGCATCAAACCCCTCAGAAACAATATCTACCATTCGATCATCAACGCTGATTTCTACTTCAACTTCCGGATACTGACTCAGAAATTTCGGCAGGTGACGAGCCATAATTAACCTTGCCCCGTCGCTCAGGACGTTCAGTCGTAACCGCCCGACTGGCCGATCCCGCATCCGGTTAATTTCATCTAAAGCGTCTCCTATCTCACGAAAGCCTGCATCCAGCCGCAAGGCCAGGCTTGCACCCGCTTCGGTCGGAGCAACCGTCCGGCTCGTACGGTTCAGCAACCGAACACCAAGGCGTGTTTCAAGATTACGGACTGCGTGGCTGAGAGCAGAGGTGGTGATCCCAAGCTCAACGGCAGCTTTGGTGAAGCTGCGTAATCGTTCAACAACGCGAAAAGCATTTAAATCCGCCAGATCGCTACGTGAAAGACGAGGAGTAGGTGTGACTGACATAAATGTGCCTTCTATACATGAGCAAAACTCAACGCCCCTTTGCAGGACACTAAACATAACCCTTTGTTAAAAGTGTTAAGTTTAGTTAAATTCACAAATTTTATGCAACCAGTACAATGTCTCTTTGACAGTCGGACGGTTGCATTCCAGTCTGGAGATCAAAGGATGTTTCACGTATGGACGCTGCTTCCGGCAGTGTATGTATACCTGCGCTTTATAAAAAAGCTGAAATTCAGTAATAAAATTCAGCTTTCACTGGGCCTCTTTGCAGTGGTCGTATGTGAATTTCATTTATTGAGCCGTCTCGCCTTTGGCACGATGTTTTCTCCCGAACTGCCCCAACTGATCATGATCGTTCTTGGATGGATTTTTGGTAGCGTTATATTTTTAGCTCTCATGCTGCTGCTTCAGGACATCTGTTTTATTTTTTGTCGGGTCTTTTTGCACCGTTCCGTTACAGGCAGAGCGGGTGGAAGAATGCTAATGCTGGTCGCTTCATGTCTGCTTGCCGCAGTGGGTGTGCATAACGCCATAAAAACGCCTGTTGTACAACGTTCAGAACTTACGCTCCGGAAACTGCCGAGTGAATTTGACGGCTTTACCATCGTGCAACTGACCGATCTGCATGCCAGCCGCCTCCTGCCTCATTCATGGATGCAGAGCGTGATGGATAAGACCAATGCGCTTCATCCTGATCTGATTGTAGTTACGGGTGATATAGCGGACGGAACGGTCAGGGACCGCCGGGCTGATGTATCCTCACTGTCCTCTTTGAAGGCGCCTTATGGGGTATATGCCATTACCGGTAATCATGAATATTACTTCAATGCTGCTGCCTGGACTGAAGAATACACACGGCTTGGGCTGCATTTCCTGAATAACACAAATGTCCGTCTGTCTAAAGATGGTGCCTCAATTGTTCTGGCTGGAGTAACTGATGAAGTAGCGCCTGAATATGGCGGTGAGGGACCTGACCTGATGAAAGCATTGAACGGAGGGTCTGTAAAGGGAATGGTAATCCTGCTGGATCATCGGCCAGGTTCTGCTGCAAACAGCGCGATTACCGGCGTAAGCCTTCAGCTTTCAGGCCATACTCACGGCGGCATGATTAGCGGACTTGATGCAGTAGCAGCATCAGCGAATAACGGCTTTGTGTCAGGCCTCTATCAGGTCGGGGATATGGCACTTTACGTCAGCAATGGTGCCGGACTATGGAACGGATTCCCGCTGCGACTGGGAAAGCCTTCTGAAATTACTTTCATCACTTTACGCGCACAGTAACAGGGTTATTATCGTTGAGATTAATTCAATATCTCACGGTATCTCTTTCAACAATCACAGCCTGATGCTGAGTTATAGTTTATTTTGTTTCAACTATATCACTGCATTTTCTGAGCTTAACCGCTAACAGAGATAACATCAGCCCTTTTGGCTGAGGATCGCTGCTCTTCAGAGAGCGGCGGTTCCCTTTCAGGATTCCTGACTACCTGCAGTGACAATCTTTCAGATTCTGGAGACGCTCAGGTTATGACCGAACATACTTACAGCGGCAGGCAGAATCAGGTTAAAGCCCCTTCTGGCCTGCTCCCTGCCATGCTTGCCCTTGGTGCCGGTGGACTGTGTATTGGAACCGGTGAATTTGCCCCGATGAGTCAGCTTCCTGACCTTGCTAAAGGAACCGGTGTGTCAGTTCCTGCTGCCGGAGCCTATATAAGTGCCTATGCTGCAGGTGTGGTCATTGGCGCACCGGCTATCGCTTTAATGACTGCTCGCTTGCCACGAAAAGCGCTGCTGCTGGTGCTGCTGGTTATTGCGCTTATCGGCTACAGCCTCAGCGCTGCAGCCTGGAGCTATCCGTCTATGCTCTCAGCGCGCTTCATTGCCGGGCTACCCCACGGTGCCTGGTATGGCGTTGCCGCCATTGTTGCGGCTTCAATGGTGCCGGCAGAACAAAAAGCGCGTTATATCGGTTATGTCATGCTCGGCCTGGCCGTTGCCAATGTTGCTGGTGTACCGTTGGTCACCTGGACAGGACAGTTGCTGGGATGGCGGATGTCATTTTCGGTAGTCACTGCCGGTCTGGTGCTGACCGGCATTATGGTATCGCTTTTTATTCCAGCGGTGCCAGCCGATCGCAAAGCCTCCCCCCTGAAAGAGCTGAGCGCCCTGCGCAGCCCACAGGTACTGATGACGTTTGCCGTAGCGTCAGTCAGTTTTGCCGGCATGTTTGCTGTATACAGTTTTATTACGCCGGCGCTAACGGAGATCAGTGGCTTTGAACTGTCGTCAGTTCCATGGATTCTGGTGTTGTGGGGTGCCGGCATGGTAATGGGAAATATTATTGGTGGCAGACTGGCTGACAGGGCTCTCATCCCTGCTATTTATGGCATGCTCTTCTGGAATCTGGTGATGCTTACCCTGTTCGCGCTGCTGTCTCCCTGGAAAGTAACGGCGCTCATTACGCTTTTTCTACTGGGTAACGGATTCTCGCTGGTACCTGCACTCCAGTCACACATGATGAATATTGCTGGTGACGCACAGACACTTGCCTCATCGCTAACGCACAGTGCGTTTAATATTTCCAATGCGCTGGGTGCGGCATTTGGCGGGCTGGCCATCGCGTCCGGCGGATCCTGGATTTCAACGGGCTGGGTTGGTGCAGCTTTTGGCGTCCTTGCCCTTGTCCTGATGTTTCTCTCAGTTCACATGACCAGAAGGAGTCATTCATGGCCGAATCAGTAATTAAGGCAGGCCGCGTTGCGGTCATTACCGGTGCGGCAAAAGGGATAGGAGCCGCAGCCGCACGACGCTTTGCTCAGGAAGGTATGCGCCTGATTCTGTTTGACCGTGATGGCGCTGCGCTGGCGGCTCGGGCAAAAACACTGAACACTGAATATCGTCTGGTCACAGGGGACGTCACGAACGAACAGGATCTGATGCGCTTGCGGGACATCACTTTTAATGAGTTCGGCGAAGTGGCGCTGCTGATGAATAATGCCGGCATTAAGCAGGGCGGCGGTCCGTGGGATGCGCCTGCGGACTGGCGCATTCAGATAGAGTCGAACCTGCTCGCCATGGTTACAGTGCAGCACCTTTTTGTACCCGCCATGTTGGGCATGAACAAAAAGGGGGCTATCGTGAATCTGGGTTCAAAAGAAGGTATCACTACCCCACCCGGAAACGCGGCTTACAGCGTAGCGAAGGCTGGTCTCAAGGTGCTGACTGAACAGCTGGCGCATGAGCTGAGAAACATTGCCGGAGAGAGGATAACCGCGCACCTGCTGGTACCAGGCTTTACCTGGACTGATATGAACTTTCCGGGTATGCAGCCGGATAAAGACAGTAAGCCAGATGAAGCATGGACGCCGGATCAGGTAATCGAACACTTTCTGGAGCGTTATGAGCAGGGCGATTTTTATATTATCTGTCCGGATAACACTGTCAGCCCGGAAATGGATAAAAAGCGTATTGCGTGGGCTTTTCAGGACATACTTGAAAACCGGCCTGCGTTGTCCCGCTGGCACCCACAATGGAAAGACGCATTCAGCCAGTGGATGAATAAATAATCTCTGGATACCGTAATGCCGGACGCTGGTCCGGTTCGGCGATCGCGCTTATCCGAGGGCAAAAAGTAAGAGCAAATGTATATCATATAAAAAGAGACTTTTTATTATTGTGGCGAAACACGGCTCAGTGGCCTTCTCGTCTATGACGCCGACAGCCCGCAATCTCGCCCGGGAATCGTGCTTGCGCCAAACATGATGGGTATTACTGAGTCTAATATAGATCATGCGGTAAGGGTGGCACGGGAAGGTTATATTGCCCTGGTTACCGATTTATATGGCTTTCTGCCGGCCACCGCTGAAAAGCTTCAGCTGAGATGAATGCGATCAAAGATACGGCTGAAGAACGAAACGGAATAAAATCTGCACTTCAGGCTATGGCTGCAAATCCCCTTACAGATGCGCTCAGGCTCGGAGCTATAGGTTTTTGTTACGGTGGTCACTGTGTGCTGGAGCTTGCCCGCAGTGGAGCGCCGTTGCGCGCTACTGTCTGTATCCATGGAACGCTTAGAACACTAAAGCCAGCTTTCAGAGGCGGGTATCAAAGGAGAGATCCTGGTTCTTAACGGGGCGAGAGACCCCTTTGTTTCTCTGGATCAGATTGCGCAGTTCAGCTATGAAATGGCATTCTGTAACCTGCAATCGCTCTTCCATAATGCAGTTTTTCTTTAATGGCTCTTATCGTAACCTGAGTGTCAGCCGATCCGCAGACCGGCTGGCGGAAACTTCACTTACCCGCAAAATACCTTATTTTTTACTGGCTGAACCCGGTTCAGAAATAATGCGGTGCCGTTGCGCTTTCTGGGACTCGCTCTGCAGGCGATTAAGCACGTCGCCTTCATGCTCGGCTTCATCATTACCATACACATATTCGTGGCCGCTCATCAGTGCGTACCAGGCGCGCTCAGCAACTTCGTCAGGCTTGGTTATCTGAGAAGCGCCGACGGTGGTATCGGACTGACCGGCATTTTTGAAGAAATTAGTTTCCGTGGCACCGGGCATCAGCAATGTCATATTCAGCCCGTAGCCTTTCAGCTCATTACGGATCGCCCAGAAAAAAGAGTTCACAAAAGCTTTAGAGGCACCATAAATGGCCTCGAATGGAATGGGTGCCGTACCGGAAACTGAAGAGGTCATCAGCACGTGTCCACCGCCTTGCTTAATCATATCTGGCAGAAAAATTTTGGACATATGCACGTACGAATCGACGTTTAGCCGAATAAGCTGCAGCTCTTTTTGAAGGTCTGTACCACCAATAAAACGTCCACCCAGCCCTTGACCTGCGTTAATCACCAGGGCATCAATGCGATACTCTCCTTCATTAACCTTTTTCTTGAGAGACTCTATCTCTTCATAACTGCTGAGATCGGCAGAAAAAGCATGCACAGCGCCGCCGGACTGACGGAGCTCATCACATGCGGCGTTTAGCTTTTCTTCATTTCTTGCTACAGCAATAATATCGTAATTATTTCTGGCGAAAACCTTCGCCAGCTCGAATCCTATCCCATTGGACGCCCCAGTAATCAAAGCCATTTTTTTACTCATTACTTTTCCCTTATTTTATAAATTTCACTTTAAGCCTGGCAGGGAAAATCAGCATGTGAAGCCAGAAAGTCGCCAAAATAATAATTCTGCAAATGCAGTCATAAAAATAACTTTAAAATCAATAAGATATTCACATTGAGAGAAATTCAATGCGACGTTGAACCAGATAAAATGGTTTGGCTGTAATTCCTGCCAGAATTAAGCGGTTATTTCTGCTCAGTGGCCGAAATCCTGAGTTTTTTATTTGGTGATCTTTAACTACTTACAGGAGAATTTATATATGCTCTTACATAAGGATACCGTCACCGTCATTACCGGAGCATCTTCGGGCATTGGCGCAGCAACGGCTTTCAGGCTTGCACTGTCAGGCTCCCGGATTATTCTGGCGTCATAATGAAGACAAGCTGATTAGATTAACTAAAAAGGCGGACGAGCGGCTTTTAGAGTTACTGACGTAATGGACGCAAATGATGTCCTTAAGATGATTACTGGCATCGAAAAGAAATATGGACGCATTGAGCATGTTATCAACAATGCAGGATTGATGTTGTTTTCTGACTGAACAGATAATTGCGTTTTTGCACGAACAGGACGTTCCGGCCTGATTGCAGGCTGGTAACACAGAGCAGTAGCGGTTGCAGAAAACCTTTCTGCAACCGGTTGAAGTTGAAGGTACCGCTTACAGGCTTATTATCTGCCTGAAGAACGTCCTCCAGAGGTCATTATGCCTTATCGGTCCAGCGATGCCTGGGCTTATAGCCCAGCACACGCATCGCTTTTTCGCTGGAAAGCACCGACTCATTTCCTTCAAAGTGCTTGCGGCGTTCAGTATCAGGATAATACTTCTTCAGCAGTTCCTGCGTAGGTGTACGCATGCAGGTTATGTCGCTGGTAATGAAAAAATCATCCTTACCCCGCACATCATATTCAATGGCGAGTTCTACGGACTGGGCAACGTCACGCACGTCCACGTAGGTCCACATATTCCACAGTCGCTGGGTCGGGTCGTCCTGCCATTCCTCAAATTTTGCATATTCTTCGGGGTTCATGACGTTTGATAAACGCAGGCAGGTAATCCGCATGCTGGGATCGTTGAGACAGAACTGACGTGCCATCTCCTCCCCAAGAACCTTGGTCAGCGCATAGATGCTGAGGCCACGATGTGGGTAGGATTCATCAACCGGAACATAAGGAGCCTGCCACTGATCATAAGGCACGCCGGTAGCTACCTCACTGGCCGTCCAAACAATATTTTTGATCCCCAGGCGGCGCGAGGCTTCAAACACGTTGAACGTCGCCACCATATTATTCTGAAACTCCGCCGAGTCCGGGATCATACGTGGATGGGGAATGCTTGCAAGATGAACAACAGCGTCAAAGGCTTGCGGCTCAGCGCGTGAATAGACATCTTCACCAGCAGATGAAAGAGCATCAAGCGTGGCTCCAAAATCTTGTAGATCCGCGATCATGGTAGGCTCGCTGAATGCTTCATTTTTTACGCGATCGATGAGGAAAATATCATAACCAGCCTCCCGCAGATGTTTAACAGTAACCTGACCAATTTTTCCAAAAGCCCCGGTGATCGCTACGCGTTTTCTCTTATCAGACATCTTTTTTTACCTTTTAATGATGGAATGCGACGTTAAGCATGGCAATAAAAAAAGGTTTTTCATTGAAAACTCGTGCATGATGAGTTGAATTAAATTCAACTATTTCAACCGCTGATAATTTACCAGCTAAAAGGGAGGTGCCAGTAGCAGAAATTATTTTCCGGTCAAATTCACTGAGAAAAACTGTTTCAGGAGTGCGTAACAGGCCCTCATGTATGCATTGACTTTGTCCGTTTTCGTTATAAATCCCATGCCTCGGTCAAAATCTCAGCTGTGGTGAGGGGTGGCCAGACACATAAAAACCCGCATCATGTAAATCATTGGCCAGCCGCTCATGATAAACACCGGTTGCTTCTATAACCAGGTAAACGTCCTGCGGACCGCAGTGCTGGAGCCTTAGCCAGCGAATTATGTTTTCAAATGCGCTCCGATCGTTCCGGATATTACGCGTTTTAACGCGACCTTTAATACCGTCATAAAGTATGCACAGATCAAGCGTACTCTTGCTTACGTCTATACCGCTGAAAACCTGGCCTGGCACCTCTCACATAAACCGTCACGCCTGTTCGCCTTTTATATATGGAGTCATGCTCCAGGTAACCGTTCAACCTGATGGGCTGGCGTGAAAGGTGAAGCGGAGGATCTGATGCTGCTAAACAAGATTCAGTGTGGCAATGACCTTAAGGTCGAGGACGGGCCCGCTCTGCTTCAGTGGTGTTAGCTAATCACCACATAATGTTAGATACACGGATGAAGCCGACACGGTGATCGTCTGGGTGACACGGATCGACACACTGCGCTTAAACGAGGTCGTTGCGAAGCTGGGGAAAGAGAACGAATGGCCGGATACGGTGCTGCTGGAGGGGATGCGCGAGCACTATCCGGCGATCAGATTGAGCAGTGAGGTGCAGCTGATCACGCACCTCACTCCCGCAGAAACCCGGCAGAAGCTTGCCGGGCGGTAACTAGCTGTGCTCTATCACCAGCAGCGCCAGCGTATCGGCTTCCAGCGCCCGAAAGATATGCAGCTCGTCGCCTGGATAGGTAATGTAATCACCCACATCCAGCTCTACCGCGCTGTCCACCGGACCCACCAGCGCCCGACCTTTAGCAATAATAATATGCTCAATAGTATTGGGAATATGAGGCTGTGAAATGCGCTCACTGCCAGGCTGAACCTCCAGCAGATAGATATCACGCCGGACGCCAGGCGGGCAGGATGCCAGCAGAACGGCCTGATAGTCTGCCAGATCGGCGGTAACCGTCAGACCTTCTCCACGGCGAATCACCTGCAGACGACGCGCATCCGGCTCCAGCAGGCGTGAAAACGGAATATTCAGCGTCACGCACAGTGACCACAGCGTCTCAATGCCCGGATTGCCATTACCCGCCTCCAGCTGTGACAGCGTTGATTTGGCGATACCGGCGCGGCGCGCGACTTCAGCCAGTGACAGGCCGGCTCGCTGACGTTCACGCACTAAGGCATTGGCAATGATGCTGATAGGGGTATTCAAACGCACTCCTGATAAACAAAAAGTTTTTTATAACGAACGAATTGTTCGGCTTGTAAAACAGTGCCGCGGTGTTCATTATATCGGATTATACGTTCATTATGAGACAGAGTGATGCTTTTTCCGCAAATGCAGTTGCTGGACAAAGGGGTGATCAAAGCGATTTTCCTGGTCTGTCTGGCTGATGGGATTGTCGGTTTATCCTATGGTTCGCTGGCCTCCGCCGACGGGTTTCCGCTCTGGGTGCCGCTGGCGCTGTCAACGCTGGTGCTGGCAGGCGCATCGGAGTTTCTGTTTATCGGCATCGTGGCTGGCGGCGGCAGTCCATTAACAGCCGCCGCTGCGGGTCTGCTGGTGAATGCGCGTCATCTGCCTTTCGGCATTGCGGTTAAAGATCTGGTGGGAAAGGGTCCCTTGGGCTGGTTTGGCTGCCACATTATGAATGATGAAAGCGTGGTGTTTGGTATCTCACAACCCCAGCTGGCCCAGCGTCGCAGTGCATACTGGCTGTGCGGCATCGGTATCGGCTTAATCTGGCCAGTGAGCGTTATGGCTGGGGCGGCGGTGGGTCAGTTTATTCCCGACGTATCGATGATTGGGCTGGATGCGGTGTTTCCGGCGATCCTGATTGCTCTGATCTTCCCGGCGTTGCGCCAGCGGCGGACCCGGATCCCCGCCACCGTCGGTGCGCTGCTCTCCTTACTGGCGACGCCGCTGGTTCCGGCGGGCATGCCGGTGCTCTTCTCGCTGCTGGGCCTGCTGACATGGAGATCGCGCAAATGACGCATCAGGGAATGATCATCGCCGGCATCGCTATGCTGGCCGCAGGAACCTATCTGATGCGCTTTGCCGGTGTCAGGTTGGGAAACCGTCTGCCAATCAGCGAGCGCACCCAGCAGATGCTCTCCGATGCTGCCACGGTGTTACTGCTGGCCGTCGCGGCGACCACTACGCTGTTTGAAGGACAGCATTTTGCCGGTGTGGCACGGGTGGCGGGCGTAGGTTTTGCCCTGTTGCTGGCGTGGCGTCGGGCACCACTGATTGTCATTATTCTGGGCGCGGCAGCGATGACAGCGCTGCTGCGTTTTCTCGGCGTGGCCTGATGCTTCTTTACACGACTCCCCCGGACATGCTGTAAAGCGTTCCAGCACCCAGAATTGCTATCTGACCGGACATCACGGCATGATGGTCACTCATCACCCGCCGGAGTTTATGCATGAATCGTCCGCTTCAGATTGGTCTGTTACTTTTCCCTGATGTTACCCAGCTCGATTTAACCGGCCCGTGGGAGGTATTTGCACGCACACCCGGCGTGGCGTGTCATCTGATCTGGAAAGATCGTCAGCCGGTACGCTCCGATCGCGGCCTGTCTATATTACCGACTACCACCTTTGACGATTGCCCGTTGCTGGATGTGATCTGTGTGCCGGGCGGGCCAGGGCAGATTGCCCTGATGGCGGATGAGGAAACGCTGAATTTTCTGCGACGGCAGGCTGACCAGGCGCAGTGGGTTGCTTCGGTCTGTACCGGTTCGCTGGTGCTGGGCGCTGCCGGACTGCTAAAAGGATACCGTGCGACCTCACACTGGAGTTCCATCGATCAACTGGCTTTGCTGGGTGCGGAGCCGGTGAATCAGCGGGTAGTGCGTGACCGCAATCGTATCAGCGGTGCGGGGGTCACTTCCGGCATTGATTTCGCCCTGACGCTGGTGGCGGAAATCGCCGGAGACGCCGCCGCCAGAGCCATTCAGCTGCAGATGGAATATGACCCCGAACCGCCGTTTTCCTGCGGCTCGCCGCAAACCGCGCTGCCAGAGGAGGTGGCGCAGGCACGGGCGAAAATGGCTGAGTTCATCGCTACGCGCCGTGCAGCAACTGAGCGCGCCGCGCGGCGATTACAGACTGATCAGCTTACTCACGCCGGGTATACGCAACAGCAGCAGTGAAAGCGCCATTGAGATGAACAGCGTCAGGGCGATGACCAGCAGTTTATCGCCCAGAGTCTGAATGTGGATAGCGGCCGCCAGCACACCAAAAATCAGGTAATGCAGGATATAAACGCCGGTCATGGTCTTGCCGAGGGTTGTCAGAAATGAGGTCAGCCATTGGGCTTTATCCGGCAGCCGGACAGCGTTAATGCTGATCACGATCAGCACCACCAGCAGATAAACCTGTGAGCCGGTCAGCACCACATCATTGTGGGTCGCCAGAAAGCGCGCGATAAAGTAATAGCGCTCATACAGCCAGGTAAAAAGATAAACCGCGGGCAGCAGCAGCAGACTTACCTTTATCACTCTGGGTGATGTCAGCAACTGCATCACACGTGGCGCAGCCATCAGCCGGCCCGTGAGGTAATAAAGCACCCAGGTCCATATTCGGTACTGTGGCAGCAGCGAAAAGGCCCGCTGGCCCGGATAGAGGCTGGCGAGCAGGTCATAAGCAAAGGCCAGCAACAGCAACAGCAAAATCCCTGCTGCCATTACGCCAGGCCGCTGAATCAGCCAGTCGATGAGTGGATGCGAGACGTAAATGACAATCAGCGCAATCACAAACCACGGCTGAATCAGGTAACCTTTGTGGTGCATCCCGGCAAACCAGAAAAAGCTGAACCAGAAGATAAAAATCAGCAGAATGCGGCGAATTTTGCCGAGCTGCCACGCGGGCGTATGCGGCTCACTCGCGTCAAGATAGCCGCTCAGCAGAAAATAGAGCGGCGTAGCAATGGTCGAGATAAAACTCAGTACATTCAGCGTCAGATCAACGTCGTAATGGTAGCTGTCGTAACTCTGATACAGCGTGAAAAACGACACGGCGGTGATGCAGGCCAGCGTCTTCAGCATTGCCAGCCCGGTCTTATTCACCGTGCGCCTCCCGTCCGTGGAAGCAGCGATAGATCACCGGCAGCACCAGCAGGGTCAGCACCGTCGCGAATCCCAGACCAAAAATAATCACCACCGCCATGCTCTGGAAAAAGACGTCGCGCAGCAGCGGCAGCAGGCCCAGTACGGTCGTAAAGGCCGTGAGCAGGATAGGGCGGAGACGCGACGTCGCCGCATCAATAATCGCCTGCTGCAGCGGCTTCTCCTGCCGGAACAGTCGGATCTCCTCAATCAGCACAATCCCGTTGCGAAGCAACATCCCTGACAGGCTGAGCAGCCCAATCAGCGCCATAAAGCCGAACGGAATAGCGGTGATCAAAAAGCCACAGGTAACACCAATCATCGCCAGCGGCACGGTGATCCAGATTGCGACGGCGTCCCGCAGCGAGTTGAACATCAGCACGGTAATGATGAACATGGCCAGGAAGCCTGCCGGCAGCGAACTCAGCAGACCGCTTTGTGCTTCACGTGAGCTCTCAAGTTCGCCACCCCACTCCAGCCTGTAGCCCGCCGGAAGTTTAAGCTGATCGATCTGCGGCTGAACCCGTGCCACTACCTGCGCGGACGTTAATCCGGAGGCGGGATCGGGATCCGTCTGCACCGTCAGCACGCGCGTACGGTCACGACGCATAATCAGCGGATTCTCCCACTCCAGCCGGAAGTCAGAAATCACATTGCTGAGCGGCACAAAGTGCTGCAGGGCAGCGCTCCAGAGCTGAATGTTTTCGATGTGATCAACACTCTGTCGCTCTTCATCAGCCGGGTAGAGCATCACCGGCATCAGCCGTGATCCGTCCCGGAATATGCCCACGGCATCGCCGCTGAAGTTCATTCTCAGCGCCTGATCGATATCGCGCTTATCAATGCCCAGCTCCTGACCACGCAGAGCGGAATAGACCGGGCGGATCACTTTGCTGCGCTCCTGCCAGTCGTTACGTATCGGGAACGTCGAGCCATCCGCCAGAAAAATCGCATCCAGCTGGCTGCCGATGTGACGCAGCACCTCCGGATCCGGGCCGGATACCCGCAGGGCAATCGCGCTGTCACTGGCGCTGCCAAACTGAATACGTTTGATGCGCTGATTCACCTGCGGGAAGTTCTGCTGAATATAATTCTCGGTCTTCAGCGCCAGCGTATCCAGCTGTCGGCCATCCTTAACCCGCACCATAATCTGGGCGAAGTTGCTGTACTGGCGCGCCGCGTCATAGGTCAGGGTAAAACGCAGTGCACCCTGACCTACTGTCGTCACCGTTGCCGCAACAGCCGGATCCTGATTAATAAACCGGGCTATTTCCGCTGCGGTATCCGCGGTGTAGTGGATATCGGTGCCATAGGGTAGCCAGAGATCGGTAAAAAAGACTGGCGTACTGGATGAGGGGAAAAAGTTCTGCTTCACCAGAGTGAAGCCATACAGCGACAGTGCCAGCAGCGCGACCATCGCCGTCAGCGTGATCAAGCGAAAACGCAAAAGGCCGCCCAGCGCCTGACGATAGAGCCGGAAAACGATGCCCTGATAAGGATCGGAGATGTCAGTTTTTGCGGGCTTCGCTGCGCCACGACGTTTCTCGCTCCAGTTAATAAATACCGGGGTCAGCGTCAGCGCGGTTACCCAGCTCAGCATCAGCGAAATCAGCAGCACCTGGAACAGCGATTTACAATATTCGCCGGTTGAGTCCTGCGACAGGCCAATCGGTGCAAAGGCAAGTATCGCGATAATCGTGGCACCCAGCAGGGGCAGGGCAGTGCGGCGCACCATGCGGGAAATCGCCTGCTGTAAAGGATGCCCGCGCTGATGGTCGATCTTTACCCCTTCGACAACGACGATGGCATTATCCACCAGCATGCTGAGCGAAATAATCAGCGCGCCCAGCGACACCCGCTGCAGTTCCAGTTTAAACAGGTACATGATCAGTAGCGTGCCGAGCACGTTTAGTGCCAGTGATGCGGCAATCACCATGCCGCTGCGCAGGCCCATAAACAGCAGCAGCGTTCCCACCACAATCGCCAGCGCCATCAGGAAGTTGAGGATAAAGCCATCAACAGACTGTTTCACCTCATGCGCCTGATTGTAGAACACCTTCAGGCTGATCCCGGCGGGGGTATCCTGCTGATAGTGCGCTATCCGCGCGGAGAGCGCGTCGCCGACATCAATCACGTTGACGCCAGGCGCAAACGAAATGCCGATTGCCAGTGCCGCTTCACCATCGGCAAAGTAGATATTGGCCGGACTATCGGTCACGCCACGCGTCAGGGTGGCGATATCGCGCAGATGCACGTTCTGCGGGCTGCCCGCAGGCAGAATGGGCAGATTCGCCAGGTCGTCGAGTGTCTTTAGCTCACCGGTAGGGTGAAAACGAATTGATTCGCTGTCGACCCGCAGCGTGCCGGCACTGGCAACGCTGTTATGCCGGTTCAGCAGATCGGCGATGCGCTGCGGCGTCATGCCATAGGCGGTCATTTTGCTGGCCGAAAGAGCAATGCGGATCTCCTCCTGCTCAACGCCCGCTACCGCAACTTTCGCCACGCCGGGCACCAGCACCAGATCGCGCCGCAGCTGATCGGCATAGTTACGCAGTTCGCTGTTCGTAAAGTCTTTGCCGTGAATGACGAAAAAGTAGCCATAAACATCGCCAAAGTCGTCGTTAACCAGCGGAGCCTGTACGCCCGGCGGAAACTGCCGGGCCGCATCGCCGACGCGACGGCGTAGCTCATCCCAGATTTGCGGCAGCTGATCGGCCAGATAGCGGGTGTGGATATTGACGGTAATCTGCGACAGGCCATTGCCTGAAATAGACGTGACATTGTCCAGTGACGGCAGGCGCTGCAACGCATTCTCCAGCGGCAGGGTCACCTCTTCTTCGACCTGCTGGGCTGACGCGCCAGGATAGTGAGTGACAATCACTGCCGACTTAATGGTAAACAGCGGATCCTCAAGGCGGCCAATGTTCAGCAGGGCATAGATGCCGCCCACGCCCAGCAGCAGAATAACCATCCAGATGCGAATGGGTTTATCAAGAAAGTGCTCCTGAATACGCATTATAACCCCCGCTCACGCTGCCAGATGCGTACCGCTTCACCGTCACGCAGCTCACCCACACCGGCAGCAACAATGCGATCGCCCGGCTGCAGCCCGCTGATAATTTCAATGCCCTGCGCGGTAAGACGACCTACATTGACCGGTTGATCTTTAACACGCAGGGCATCGCCATCCTGCTCAACCAGCCAGACGTGCGGCTGATTAGTGGGGCTGCGATCGGGATTGAACACCGCAGTCGCCGGTACCACCAGCCGCGGCTGCGCTGGGGCATTCGGCAGGTTATGCAGCTTAACGCGCACGGCACCGCTGAGACCGGCAACGCCTGGCAGATCAGCGGGACGCGGCATGGTCAGCACCACCTGGTACGTCAGTGTGGCAGCGTCGGTCTGGCTTGTGTGCTCTTTGTATTGCGCGGTAAAAAAGCGGCCGGGCAGAGCGTTAAACTGCACCTCCGGCTGATAGTGAATATTCTGGATGTCCAGGCTGGTGAAGAGGGTTTCCGGCAGGGTGAAGACAACATCAAGCAAATCGGCCCGGGTCAGCAGCGCAATCGGCTGTCCGGCGGCCACGACCTGATGATTACGCGCCTGCACTCTGGCAATCACGCCATCAAACGGCGCGCGTAGGGTCAGAAACTGCAACTCTTCCTGCGCGATTTTCAGGGCGGTGGCGGCGGCATCGCGGTTAGCGCGCTGCACATCCATTTCCGATTTTGAAACGGCGCTGCGCTGGGCCAGTGTGTTAAAGCGCTGAAATTGCCGTTCCGCCAGCTGCAATGCTGTCTGACGATCGCGTACCCGCAGTTTCGCATCTGTGTCGTTCAGGGTGGCAAGAATTTGCCCCGCTTTCACGGGCGTTCCGTCACGTATATCCAGCTGTACCAGCTGGCCCGCCCTTTTGAAAGCCAGGTCGGTATTGTCACCGGCCTGAATACGGGCAGGAAATACCCTGATATTGTGCGCAATGTCCGGTTCAAGGGTGAAAACTTTTATTACGCGCGGTGGCGGAGCCTCTGGTTCTTTTTTCTGATCGCACGCTGTCATAAATAAGCAACAGAGAAAAACGGGGATAACCTTGCGTTTAATCATTTTATTCGCCTTAACATCAGCTATTTCACAGCAGTTTAATAAGCGTTAAGGCGTCATTAGCCCTGATGCTTATCGCGACCGGGATAAAATTATTTTGAATGTTCGTAATAATAGTTTAGCGAGACGGCAACGCCGCCTCGTCTGAATCGGGTTATGCTGCCATCTGCGAGACGACAAGCCAGGTGAGTAATCCCACCAGTGTGGTTGCGGCAACCGCGAGAATAACGAAACCGCAAAGCATGATAATGCTCTGTTTTTTCATCAGAGTTTCCTTTTGCGAGCCAGAGTACAAGCCAAAGCACACTGCATCAGCATACTTAAACCTTAGTTAAACAAAAACAACGTTGTTATTCTCATAATATAGGTTAGATTTAATTTAGCCATTTTATGTTATTCATCAGACGTTTCTTACCTAAATATGATATCGGTCATTACCGGCGGGAGCGGCTTCCTGCAAAATTCATGTCTTTAATTGCGCCTTTAATTCATCGCTAAATGGCACGAGGTTTATATATGCTAAATAATGATAAGCAGGATAAAGCGTTAGCTTTATCTGAGCGCCCCTGGTATCAGCGTAGTGTAGCCGAGATATTTTCTGACCTGCAAAGCTCCCCGGCAGGATTATCGACTGCTGACGCACAGGAACGTCTGCAGAAACAGGGGCCAAACGCGCTGCCGCAAAAAGCAGATAAATCAGCGCTGCTCAAATTTATCGCCCATTTTAAAGATGTGCTGATTTATATTCTGCTGGCCGCAGCGGTCATCACCGCGCTCATGGGCCACTGGGTTGATACCTTTGTCATTATCGGTGTAGCCGTTATCAATGCCCTGATCGGTTTTATTCAGGAGAGTAATGCCGAGAAGTCGCTGAAAAGCATTCAGAACATGCTCGCCAGTGAAGCGATGCTGGTGCGGGACGGCAAACAGGTCACCGTCGCAACACGCGATATTGTGGTCGGCGACGTAGTGATGTTACGACCCGGCGACAAAATCCCGGCTGACCTGAGACTGTTTGAAGTCAATAACCTGCGGGTTGAAGAGGCGATTCTTACCGGCGAATCGACGGTGGTCTCTAAGAACATCGACACGCTGAGCGGTGAAAAGTCGCTGGGGGACCGTCTGAATCTGGCGTTTTCCGGCACCACCGTCAGCTCCGGCACCGCCTCAGGTGTGGTCATCGCCAGCGGGGGTGATACGGAACTGGGCTATATCAACGAAATGATCAGCGGCATAAAAGAGGCTAAAACCCCGCTGCTGGTGCAGATCGACAAACTGGGTAAAGCCATTTTTCTTATCATCCTGGTGATGATGGTCGTGTTGTTTATCTTCGGTTTCATGCTGCGTGACATTCCGCTGGGCGAACTGCTGCTGTCCGTCATCAGTCTGGCCGTCGCCACCGTGCCGGAAGGTCTGCCCGCCATTATCTCCATTATTCTGTCGCTGGGTGTGCAGTCGATGGCGCGCACTAATGCGATTATCCGCAAACTGCCTACGGTTGAAACCCTGGGTGCAATGTCCGTGATCTGTTCTGATAAAACCGGCACGCTCACTATGAATGAGATGACGGTGAAAGCGGTGGTACTGGCAAAAAGCCGCTGGCGCGTCAGCGGAAACAGTTACGAACCCAAAGGGGATATTGTCTCTGAACAGGGCGGCAACGCGGATGCTTCGGCGGCACAGGATCCGTTGTTCCAGCAGTTCCTGCATGCGGTAGACACCTGTAATGAAAGTCAGCTGCGTCAGGAAAGCCAGGGGCTCTGGACGATTGTTGGCGGCCCGACCGAAGGTGCACTGAAAGTGCTGGCAGCCAAAGGTCTGGCGACGCCTCAGCCGGTTGAGGTGGTGAGCAAGCTGCCGTTCGACTCCCTCTATAAATATATGTCGGTCAGCTGTGTGGCCAACGGTGAATCTTATGTTCTGCTGACCGGCGCACCGGATGTGTTGCTTACCCTATGTCAGCAGCAACAAACGCCGGACGGCGCAGAGCCGATTGACCGTGCTTACTGGGATGCGGCCATCACCACCTATGCCAGTGAAGGATTACGCACCGTTGCTGCGGCATGGAAAAAAACCTCTGCACCCATTACTTCGCTGGATCATGCCGATCTGAAAAGTGACATGGTGCTGCTGGGGCTGGCCTGCATGATGGATCCGCCACGTCCTGAAGCCATTACTGCCATTGATGAATGCCAGAAAGCGGGTATTCGCGTCAAAATGATCACCGGCGACCATCAGGAAACGGCAATGGCAATTGGTCAGATGCTGGGAATCGGCAACAGCCAGACGGCCATCACGGGTTACCAGCTTGAACACATGAGTGATGCTGAACTCGCAGAGGCGGCTAAAACCTATGATATTTTTGCCCGTACCAGCCCGGAACATAAACTGCGCCTGGTGAAAGCACTGGAAGCGAGCGGAGAAATTGTGGGTATGACCGGCGACGGCGTCAACGACGCACCCGCGCTGAAGCAGGCGAACGTCGGCATCGCAATGGGGATTAAAGGTACAGAGGTAACTAAAGAGGCGGCCGATATGATTCTGGCCGACGACAACTTTGCTACCATCGCGGCCGCAATCAAGGAAGGCCGTCGGGTTTATGACAACCTGAAAAAAACCATTCTGTTCGTCATGCCAACCTGTATGGCGCAGGGGCTGCTGATTATTATCGCGATTCTGATGGGTAATCTGCTGCCGTTAACCCCGGTGCAGATCCTGTGGATGAACATGGCGACCTCCGCCACGCTGTCGTTTGGTCTGGCATTTGAGCCAGCAGAACCCAATGCGATGCGCCGGCCGCCCCGTAATGTCAAAGCACACGTCATGGACGCTTACGCCATCTGGCGTGTGGTGTTTGTCAGCCTGCTGATTTCAATCAGTGCCTTTGTGCTGGAAGCCTGGCTGCAACCGCGTGGCTACAGTCCTGAATTTATCCGCACCGTGCTCCTGCAGATGCTGGTTACGGCGCAGTGGGTCTACATGCTTAACTGCCGCAATACGGATGGTTTCTCCTTAGACCGTGGCCTGCTGAAAAACCGCGGTATCTGGCTGGTGACGCTGGTACTGATTGTGCTTCAGGCCATCATTATCTACGTGCCGTTGATGAACACGCTGTTCGGAACCCGCCCGCTGCCGATTAACTACTGGCTGATTTCGCTGTTAGTCAGTATCGCAATCTTCATCGTGGTAGAGATTGAGAAACGTCTCACCCGCACATGGCGGGTGAAGACGCCGTCACTGAGTTAACTTTGACTCCGGGTCCTGCTGCGTATAACTCGCCAGCAGGACCTTCTTAATCAGATAGGTCAGAGGAATGGCCAGTATCCCGCCCGTAATCCCCAGTAACGCCTGCCAGAAGAGAAACGCCAGCAGCTGTGTGGTGAGTGCAAGATTGAGTCGTTTTCCAATCAGCAGCGGTTCAATCACCGAACTCAGGCAGAGGTTCAGCACCATAAAGAAGCCTGAGACTGCCAGCGCAACCTGTAAATCAAACATGATGTAGCTCTGGATCACCGGCGGAATCGCGGCCAGGAAAGAGCCCAGCACCGGTACGTAATTAAAGATGAACATCAGCACGCCCCAGAAAAAGGCAAACTTCAGTCCGATCAGGTGTGCACCTAAACCCACGATGATCCCGCCAAGAATACTGGTCAGTGTTTTCACCCTGGCATAAACAATCACGCTCTCAATTCCCTCCTGCAGCGCCAGATAAAAGGCGTGATTTTTTCCGCTGACCCGCTGCTGAAGCGCCCTTTTCAGCAGCGGCATCTCATAGAGCATGAACAGCAGCATCAGGAACACCATGATCCACCAGGAGATGACGCCGGGAATTTGCGTCAGAAATGCGGTAACGATGCGCACTATCGCGCCCGCATCGACAAAAGTGAGCATCTGGTCAGGCGTCATACCGATATCAAGCCGGGCAAAGGCCAGCGTCAGCTGTTCCAGCCGTGCCGCCAGCAGCATGGGGGCCTGGCGGCTGAGCTGCATTAAATCAGGCGTCAGTGCCGTTAGCTTGAGCGTGGTGACCACCATGATCATCAGCATCAGCGTAATCACCAGCAGGGATGAGATAATGCGTGGGATTCGCTTTTTATCCAGCCGGGTAATCAGTGGGTCAAGCATGATGGCCAGTAACGCCGCCAGCAGGACCTGATTGATTAGCGGTGCCGCCAGATAAAGGCCGGTGAGAATAATCGTCAGAGAGGCAAGAATAAACAGCACGCGTGCCAGCGGTTGCCAGAGAGTAAACCAGCTCAGTCCCATGTTCGGGCTCCTTCAGCAAAGATACGCTGCAGTATAGATGAGGCTTACCTGTCAGTGCCTTGCGTCAGGTCAGAGGGTGTGGGTAAGGGGCGGAAAGATGAAGGATTGGCACTGCTGTTTTTACGTCAGCATAGAAATGCTTTTTATAGCAGTCAAATCAGTCTATCTTAAAGGGAACAATCATTTCCTAATGGTGCTATCGATGCATGATAACTCTAATAAAGATCGGGGACGACCACGGGCGTTTGACACCGATGCGGCACTCGACAGCGCAATGCTGGTTTTCCGGCAAAAAGGCTATCACGCCACCTCAATCGGCGATTTGGGCCAGGCTATGCAGCTGACCACCGGCAGCATTTATAAAGCCTTCACCGACAAACAAACGCTGTTTGCTACGGTCTTTGCCCGCTATCTCTCACAGCGTAACGGCAGCTTAGCTGCGCGGCTGGCGCAATGTGAAAATGGGCATGATCAACTGGCGGCGCTGCTGCATTTTTACGTGGATTCAGTGCGCGATGTGGAAGGCGAGCGCGGTTGTCTGGTCGCGGTAAGCGCCGTGGAGTTGCAGACACTGGATGAGGAGCTGGCCAGCGCGGTCAGCGCGGCGCTGATGCGCAATCAGCAGAACTTACAGCAGATTATCAGGCTGGGTCAGCAGGATGGTTCGGTTAATCCTGCACTGGACTGTGAAGCCACCGCTTCGCTGATGCTCTGTATCGTGCTGGGGATGCGCGTCGCCGGTAAAGTTGCGGCTACCCGGCCCGATAGCAGCATCATCCCTCTGGCACTGAAGTTACTCGACTGAATTTTTTTATCCATTAAGGAAGTGATCGTTTCCTTATTATCCGGAGGCTTTATGAATTCTCAACCCGCTTATCAGCATCATTTTATCAACGTTGGCACACAGCGCCTGCACTACCTTAGCGATGGCAGCGAACACGCAGAAACGGTGGTGTTGCTCGCTGGTTTTCCGCAGAGCAGTTACGCCTGGCGGGAGGTGATTCCCCGGCTGGCCAGTCGTTTTCAAGTCATTGCACCTGACCTGCCAGGGCAGGGTGATTCAGATTTCCCAGCCAGTGGCTATGACACCGACAGTGTAGCGACATGCATTGTGACGCTGCTAAATCAGCTGGGAATCGAACGCTTTAATCTGGCCGGACATGATATCGGAGCATGGATCGCCTGGTCACTGGCAGCAGCCCATCCCGATAAGGTCAGCCGTCTCGCGCTGCTGGATGGCGGCATTCCCGGTGTGACCCTGCCTGACCTGCTGCCGATGGTCGGTGATAGCGCCTGGAAAACCTGGCATTTCGGTTTTCACTGTGTGGATGATCTGCCGGAAGCACTCATTACCGGCAGGGAGGCGATCTACCTTGACTGGTTTTTTAACCGCAAAGCAGCGAATCCTCATCGTATTGATGCGATAGCCCGTCGTGAATATCTGCGCATTTTTCAGCAGCCCGGCGCTTTACGCGCGGGACTGGCTTTTTACCGCGCCTTCTCGCAGTCGGCAGAGCAGAACCGTCAGCGTGCGTTAAGCGGTAAGCTGGCAATGCCGCTGCTGGCGGTGAGTGCTGACCAGGGATCGATACCCGATATGGCTACGCCGTTACGCGCTGTGGCGCAGCAGGTAAACAGTGAAACTATTCTCAACTGCGGTCATTTTATTCCTGATGAACAACCAGAGAAATTAGCGGAAATACTGGCAGACTTCTTTATTTAACCTCCGGATATACGCTGAATAACACCGCCTGAAAGTAGGGAAAGTAATGTCGCGCGGCGGATTATTAATATTATTGCTGATCCGCTGCTATCTCATACGGCTTTCCAATAAATAAACATAAGCTACTGATTTTTCATAGTTCCTCGTATGTTATAACGCGTTGCTTTCTGTCACGTGCTGTGAATAAATAAACGGTCAACATCATCCAACGTCAGGATGAGATTTAAAAGAGGGCCGGCACCAGACTGCCGTCCTCATATTGCCGGGGCTGCGATGAATCAGGAAAAAGCACGACTGGCCGGGGAAATAAAAGCCAGAGTTAAAGAGATTGAAACGCAATTGGTGGCGATTCGGCGTGATATCCATGCGCATCCGGAATTAGGCTTTGATACATTGCGTACCGCCAGCCTGGTCACAGAGTATCTGCAGGCGCTGGGATTGCATCCCCGGACCGGCGTTGGTCGCAGCGGTGTCGTGGTGGATATCGACGGCGCGGAGCCGGGTAAGACATTGCTATTGCGTGCTGATATGGACGCGCTGCCCATACATGAACAGACGGGTTTACCCTTTGCCAGCCGCTATCCCGGCAAAATGCACGCCTGTGGTCACGACATTCACACGGCGACGATGCTGGGTGTGGCCACAATCCTGCCGCACTATCGTCAGCAGCTAAAAGGCCGCGTCCGGCTGATCTTCCAGCCTGCGGAAGAGACGCCAGAAAGCGGTGCTGAGGCGATGATCGCAGACGGGGTGGCCGACGGCATTGACTGGGCAGTAACCCTGCATAACAAACCTGAACTGGCTGCGGGTGACGTTGCCCTGACGCGTGGAGCCAGTACCGCCTCCAGCGACGAATTCGACGTGACGGTGCACGGCATATCGACCCACGCGGCCCGTCCGCATATGGGCACCGATCCGATTATCGCCACCGTGCATCTCATCAGCCAGCTCCAGACCATCATCTCGCGTGAACGCGATCCTGCTCACTCCGCCGTGTTAACCATCGGGCACATTCAGGGCGGCACCACCCACAACATCATTCCTGACTGCTGTCTGTTTCAGGGCACCATCCGCACTAAATCGCCGGAGGTGCGGGCTGCGATGGAAGCGTCATTTAAACGGATGTGCGAAGGGGTGGCGCTGGCGCAGAACGTCCGCATAGAAGTTAACTTCCAGCGTGGCGTTCCACCCTTAATGAACGACGATCGCCTCATCGATTCACTGGAGCAGATTCTTTCGCATCAGTTTGAGAAGGCCATCATCGCGCAGCCCAGCGCCAGCTTTGGTGCCGAAGATTTTTCACTGTTTACGGAACGGGTACCGGGTTGTCAGATTCATATTGGATCCGCTACGCCGGGCCGTGACGATCATCTGCATAACTCCGACTATCAGCCGGACGAACGCAGCATTGCCGCCGGGACGCAGGCGCTGACCCGTCTTGCGATTGATTTACTCTCTTAATAATAAAGACATGAGGTTTCTATGATGATGCGTAACCGTCTCCTGAAGGCGTCTCTGACCGTGGTGCTGCTTGCCACTTCCGCCTTCAGTCAGGCGAAAGATTTCGGCACCCTGAAGTTTGCTACCGAAGCGGCTTATCCTCCGTTTAACCAGACGACCCCGAGCGGAAAAATCGTCGGCTACGAGCCGGATATGGTGGCGGAGCTGGCGAAGCGTGCAGGTTTTAAATATGAAATCATCGCCCAGAAATGGTCAGGCATGATCCCGGGCCTGATCGACGGTAAATATGATGCGGTGATAGACGCGGTGACGGTGACGCCAAAGCGCGCTGAAGCAATCGATTTTACTCATCAGTACACTGTCAGCGTCTCCAGCTTTGTGACCGCGAAAAAAAGCCCGCTGGCTACGCTGCCAGGCAGCGGCACGGTGGTGACGGCGGATGACGACGCCGGCATGAAAAAAGCAATCGACGACCTGAAAACCACGTTCAAAGGCAAAACTATTGCGGTGCAGGTCGCCACTATTCAGGCGGACTTCCTGCAGAAATACCTGGGCGATGTTGCCACTATCCGCACCTATCAGGCGGGTCCTGAAACCTTCGCTGACCTGATGAATGGCCGCGTGGATGCCGTCATGGCTTCACGTACCAACCTCAACGCCTTTGTGAAAAAACACAGCGATGCGATTAGCAGCAGCGGTTATGGCTTCTCGGGTGGCGTGTTGGGTGCTGGCTCGGCGATTGGTCTGCGTAAAGGCAACAGCGAGCTGCAGCAGGTGCTGAATCAGGCGCTGGAGTCGATGATCAAAGACGGCACGCTGAGCAAACTGTCGATGAAATGGTTTGGCGAAGATGTCGCGCCAAAAGCGTAACTGCTGATGCTGATGAATATTGACTGGCAGATACTGGGCTTTGGGGATGAGGGCTGGGGAGGCGTGCTGCTTAATGCCGCCGCCGTCACGGTCAGCGTGTCGCTCTGCGCCTGGCTGCTGGGTGCCCTGTTGGGCAGCGTGCTCTGCTGGATGCAGATTGCCGGTTCGCGCTGGCAGCAGCGGCTGGCGGCAGGTTACATCACGCTGTTTCGCGGCGTGCCGGAGCTGCTGGTGATCTACCTCTTCTACTTCGGTGGACGTCAGGTGGTCTCAACGGTGGGCACCGCGCTGGGCTTCCAGGGGCCGTTCGATGTGAACGGTTTTGTGGCGGGCGCGATCGCCATTGGCCTGATCTCCGGTGCCTATCAGAGCGGCGTATTTCGCGGTGCGTTCTACGCTATTCCGGGCGGTACGCTGGAAGCGGCGACTGTCACCGGCATGGGACGGCTGATGATGTTTCGCCGCATTATCGTGCCACAGGCGTTACGCACCGCGCTGCCGGGTATGGGCAACCAGTGGCAATCGGTGATCAAAGAGTCGGCGCTGGTCTCGGTCACCGGGCTGGTAGAAACCATGAATCAGGTCTCGACCGCAGCCAACTCCACTCAGATGTCCTTTTTCTTCTACAGCGTGGGTGCGGTGATCTACCTGATTATCACCACCTGTTCCGATATGGTTTTCCGCTACGTGGAAAAGTTTGCGATGCGCGGTCAACAGCGCGTAAAAGGCTAAGGAGTCCACGTGGATATGATGTTTTTACAGCAGACGCTGCTGGCGCTGCTGAAAGGATTGCCGCTGACGATCAATCTGGCGCTGCTCTCGCTGCTGGGGGGCGGCGTGTTGGCGTTGCTGCTTAATCTGCTGCGTATGTCGCGCGTCGGCAGCCTGTTCTGCCGTTTCTACGTCTGGCTGTTTCGCGGTACGCCATTGCTGATCCAGATTTTTATGGTCTATTACGGCCTCGGCAGTTTACCGGCAGTGCGCGACAGCCTTTTCTGGCCGCTGCTGCGCGATCCTTACTGGTGCGGCTTACTGGCGTTGATCCTCAACGATGCGGCTTACACCTCAGAAATCCTGCGCGGCGGGCTGCGCGCCGTCAGTCAGCAGTCGCTGGAGGCCGCTAAAGTCTCGGGCATGTCGTCGTACAAGATCTTTACCCGCATCACTTTACCGATTGCGATTCGTCAGGCGCTGCCGGCCTACAGCAATGAAATCATCTCAATGATTAAAGCGACGTCGCTGGTCAGCACCATCAGCCTGATGGAGATGACTGGCATTGCCGACTCAATTGTTTCCTCCACGTTCCGGGCGCTGGAGGTATTTCTGAGCGCGGCGGTGATTTACCTGATACTGACCATGCTGGTCAGCAAAGGTGTATCAATGCTGGAACGGCGTTTATCACCTTACTATTTCGGAGCACGATCATGACCGCACCTACTATCATGCTGAGCCATCTCAGAAAGAGTTATGCGGGACACGAAGTGCTGCACGACATCAGCCTGACCGCGCAGGATGGTGATGTGATTTCGCTGATTGGTGCCAGCGGCTCAGGAAAAAGTACGCTGTTACGCTGTATTCCGTTTCTTGAAGTGCCGCAGGCGGGCGAAATTGCGGTCGGCGAGGTAAACGTCACGCTGGATAACGCCGACGAAAAGCTGAGCCGCGAGCAGCGCCGCCGTATCAAGCTGATGCGGATGCAGCTTGGTTTTGTGTTTCAGAGCTTTAATCTGTGGCCGCATAAAACGGTGATGCAGAACATCATTGAAGCGCCGGTTCATGTACAGAAGCGGAGCCATAAAGAGGCAATTGAAGAAGCCGAAGCGCTGCTGCATAAAGTGGGACTTTACGCAAAACGCGACGCCTGGCCGTCGCAGCTGTCAGGCGGACAGCAGCAGCGCGTGGCGATTGCCCGGGCGCTGGCGCAGCAGCCGAAAGCGATCCTGTTTGATGAACCGACCTCTGCGCTGGATCCGGAGCTGGTGGGTGAAGTGCTGCGGGTGATCCGCAGTCTGGCAGAAGAAGGGCGCACTATGATTATCGTGACCCATGAAATGGGCTTTGCGCGTGACGTGTCGAACAAAGCGGTGTTTCTGCATCAGGGTATGATTGAGGAGTCGGGTTCACCGGAACAGGTGTTCCTCGATCCGATCTCGCCACGCTGTCGTGCCTTTGTGAACAGCCACTTTGAGCGCAATGCAGGCTAAAGTAACCGGGATAATGCAAGCTGGCTTCAGCACTGATGACTATCGTTTGAAGCCATGTTCAGGATCAATCGATCTGGCGCAGGCCACCCGCCAGCTGGGTGAACACCTCGATCATCTTTGGCAGTGCCTTTTCCGGGTCACTACTGGAGCCGACCCAGAGTGCGGCATTCAGCGCTGCGCTGTTCAGCAGATGCGCGGCGGCATCGGCGTCTACCGGCTTGATGGTTCCGCTTTCGGTCAGCTTCACAATCGTTTCGCGCGTGGCAGCCAGACAGCTGTTCTGGCTGGGCCACTGCGCGGGATCACCCAGAAATGCCGGGCCATCGCGCAGCACAATACGCTGCACTTCAGCCTCCATGGCTAACCGAATATAGGCGATGCCTTCTGCCACCAGCCTCTCCCACTCATCTTCCACACCGGATGCAGCTGCTTTAGCCCGCTGCGCCATCTCACTATCTACCTGCGCAACCACCGCCGCCAGCAGCCCTTTTTTATCGCCGAAGTTATGGTAAAGCGCACCACGGGTCAGGCCCACGCTGGCCGTCAGTTCATCCATAGATGCCGCCGCAAAGCCTTTTTCAGCAAATGCGCTGCGCGCTGCTGCAATCAGCTTTGCACGATTCTCTTCCATTGTTTCCGCGCGACGTTTAGCGGCCATAAGCTCTCCTTTCACATACGGATCGTATATTGTTTGACATACGCCGCGTATATTAAATCAATCCTGTGTACGCCGCATCCTGCTTTCCCGACTGACGCTATGAAAGGAACCATTATGATTACGCGCGAACCTGTTTTCCCCGCTAACCGTCATGCCCTTTACGAGCAGCATGGTTATTCTGCTGCCATCCGATCAGGCGATCTGCTGTTTGTCTCCGGTCAGGTGGGCAGTCGTGCTGACGGCACGCCCGAACCCGATTTTGCTGCTCAGGTTGAACGGGCGTTTGAAAATCTGGCGGCAACGCTCGCTGCGGCAGGCTGCACTTTTGACGACCTGGTCGATGTCACCACGTTCCACACCGATCCGGAGAACCAGTTTGAAACCATCATGCTGGTGAAGCAGTCCATTTTTCAGCAGCCCCCTTACCCTAACTGGACAGCGGTAGGGGTCACCTGGCTGGCGGGATTTGATTTTGAAATCAAGGTGATTGCCCGCATTCCGGCACAACAAAAATAATCTGGTGATGCCAAAAACGGATGCCGGAAGAAAATCATTAAAATTTTTTGCATCCGTTTTCTTCGCTCATTCGTATTAACAGATAAGGGCACATCGGCCCTGTCTGCAAACTCAATGAGGGAAGTGAAAATGAAACCATTCCTGCCAACTCTGCTTTTTTCTGCATTCGTTTTCAGCGGTGCCACCTATGCGGCATCCATGGACAGCGATACGGTCATGGTCGGTGGCGCTGCCATGTACCCGTCAAAAAATATTGTTGAGAATGCTGTTAACTCGAAAGATCACACCACGCTGGTCGCGGCTGTTAAGGCCGCCGGTCTGGTTCCGACGCTCGAAGGGAAGGGGCCATTTACCGTTTTTGCGCCGACCAATGCCGCCTTTGCAAAATTGCCGCAGGGTACCGTCGACTCTCTGCTTAAGCCAGAGAACAAACAGAAGCTCACCAGCGTTCTGACCTATCACGTGGTCGCAGGAAAACTGGACATGAAAGCGCTGGAGAAAAAAATCAAAGCGGGTGGAGGCAAAGCGGCGCTGAAAACGGTAAATGGCGCATCCCTGTGGGTAATGGCAAACGGCCCGCACAACATTCAGCTTAAAGATGCTCAGGGCAATGTCGCTAACATTACCACTTATGATGTGAATCAGAGTAACGGCGTCATCGACGTTATCGATACCGTGCTAATGCCATAACACGTTACCTATACTGTGTGTAGCCACTGATACTGTGGCTACACCTTTAACAGGGAAGCCGATGACAAAAACTGTGCCTCATATTCAGGCTGACGTAATGAACCAGATTGCCTGCGGCGATAAATCTGCGCTGGCGCAGCTCTATCACGTCCTCTCACCCCGGCTTTACGGCATTATTCTGCGTATGGTCAGACGGCGCGACTGGGCAGAAGAGATCCTCCACGACACCTTTATTCAAATCTGGCAGTCGGCAAACTACTACGACCCTAAGCGCAGTGAACCGCTCATCTGGCTCAGTCACATTGCAAGAAACAAGGCGATCGATTTTCTGCGTAGACACGAGAACAGATGCTGTTCGATGGAGGAAATCAGCGAAGCAGAAGCGGGTTTTCAGCGTTCACGTCCCTCTGACGACAGTCCTGCAGAGGCGCGCCGCCTTCAGCACTGTATGGCGCAGTTACCGTCAGAACAGCGACAAAGCCTTTCGCTTGCCTATTATCGTGGCCTGTCACAGAGTGAGATCGCACTCTCCATGAGTCAGCCCGAAGGCACGGTAAAAAGCTGGATCCGTCGCGCGTTAACCCATCTTCGGGAGTGCATAGGCTTATGACTGGTCAGGAAAATGATGATCTCACTGCCGCGGAATATGTGCTTGGGCTAACGGACGCTGACACCCGGCAACGGCTTGATAAACGCTTTAATGACGATGCAGCCTTTGCCGCAGAGGTGGTGCGCTGGCAGAGCGCGTTCAGTGGCATTGATCTGACGACTCAGGAGATCACACCGCTTTCTGCACTCTGGCCGCAGATTGCGCAGGATCTCGACCGGAAACCTGGCACCCCCGGCAAAAAACGCAAACAGTGGCATCCCGGATTCTGGCTCGGCTGGAGCCTGGCCGCGGTAATGACCGGCATCCTCATATTGAGCTGGGTGACGAAGCCTGATGTGACGCACGATCTGCAGCCGATTGCGGTTCTCAGCGGCGCGCAGCCCGATGCACAGTTTGTCGTGAGTCTGGACAAGAGCGCGTCATTAATTCAGGTCTCAGCACTGAACGTCACGCTGCCAGAAAATAAAAACTTACAGCTATGGCTCATAAAGGACAGTGCTCCGCCACAATCACTGGGACTGATCGATCACCGCGACAGGAATGCCTTTAAGTTGCCTTCCGGAGAGCTGGATAATAAGACCATACTGGCGGTAAGTCTGGAACCGGTGGGGGGGTCTAAACTCAGCGGGCCGTCCGGGCCGGTGATTTTCCAGGGCAAAGTTACGCTGCTTTAACCTTCATCAGCAGGGATTTATCTGCCGCCTGGCGGTTATTGCACGTTTTGGCCTTGAAGAGGGGTAGACAGGCAACGATCAAAACGTCCATCGGACGGTCAGTCTGTTTTTATGATTTATAGCTGCAATGAGTCGGCCCGTCAGCCAACCCGTTTCTGAATGGCCAGGGCAGTCATCTGCGTTAACCCATAAAATGTCGCTCCCCCGGCACGCGGAGGAGCGACACGCTCACGCAATCAGGATTGCCCGGATATCGTTGACGTTTGTTAACGTAGGGCCGGTGATCAGCAGATCATCAAGCGCGTGAAAATAGCTGTAACTATCATGGCCATCGAGAGCATTAAGCGCATTAAGGCCGTTCAGTTTGCCGCGTGTGAGTGTATCCGGGAAGACCAGCGCACCTGCAGCATCTTCTGTGCCATCAATACCGTCACTGTCACCAGCGACGGCCCAGATACCCTCCTGACCCTGCAATGCACAGGCAAGGCTGAGCAGAAACTCGGTGTTACGCCCCCCTTTTCCAGCCTGCCCCTGCCTGACAGTCACGGTGGTTTCACCGCCCGACAGCAGCAGCGCAGGGCCGCGAACCGGCTGACCATGCTGCTTCACCGACCTGGCGATACCGGCCATCACTACCGCCACTTCACGGCTTTCACCCTCAATTGCGTCCCCCAGAATCAGCGGCGTCAGCCCGTGTCTGTGTGCGGCCTGCGCCGCCGCCTGTAACGCCAGCGCAGGTGTCGCGATCAGCCTGACTTCACTGTTCACTACGTTTTCCACCGGACTGGCGGGCTGGTTCAGCACTTTGCGAACCGCTTCAGGGACCGCAATACCGTAACGTTCGAGCATCCTGAGCGCATCGGGTGGCGTACTGTGATCGGCAACGGTGGGGCCGGACGCCACGTCCGTCGGGTCATCGCCCGGCACATCGCTGATGATCAATGACACGATACGCGCTGGCTGCGCCAGGCGTGCCAGCTTGCCGCCTTTCACTGCGGAAAGACGGCGACGAACCAGATTCATCTCCCTGATGCTCGCACCACTGTGCAGCAGTGCGCGGGTAATTTTCTGCTTATCTGCCAGCGTCAGTCCCGGTGCAGGCAGCGCCATTAGCGCTGATCCTCCACCTGAAATCAGCGCCAGCACCAGATCATCCGGCGTTAACCCGCGCAACGTCTCCATAATCAGCATCGCCGCCGTCTCGCTCATGGCATCTGACACCGGGTGGGCCGCCTCGATAATACGGATGCGTCCGGCAGGCACCGCGTGCCCGTAACGCGTCACGACGACGCCTGACAGATCCACATCCGGCCAGGCCGCATCGACCGCTGCCGCCATCGCTGCTGAGGCTTTACCGGCACCGATCACCACACAGCGGCCACGCGGTTTTTCCGGCAGGTTCGGCGGGATAACCGGTCCGGCCCGGGCGCTGTCAACAGCGTGCTGAAAAATATCGCGAAGGATTGTCGCGGCCTGTTCATTTCTCATGGTTATGCCGTCTCGGTAACGTCAGCGCTGGCTTCGATAAACTGCACGACCGCGCGGGTAACGTCAGCGGTCGTGGCAGTGCCACCCACATCCGGCGTCAGAATGCCTTTCTCGCAAACATATTCGATGCTGTCCATAATCAGCGCAGCGGCGTCACGTTCGCCCAGATGCTCCAGCATCTGTACTGCGGTCCAGAACGTGGCTATCGGGTTTGCGATGCCTTTGCCTGTAATATCGAAGGCAGAGCCATGGATCGGTTCAAACATGGAAGGGAAGCGGCGTTCAGGATCAATATTGGCGGTCGGTGCAACGCCCAGACTACCGGCCAGCGCACCGGCAAGGTCTGAAAGGATATCGGCGTGCAGGTTAGTGGCAACGATGGTATCCAGCGTCTGCGGATGCAGCGTCATGCGGTGTGTCATGGCATCGACCAGCATTTTGTCCCACTGTACATCCGGGAACTCCAGCGCCACTTCGGCGGCAATTTCATCCCACATCACCATCCCGTGGCGCTGGGCATTTGATTTGGTCACTACTGTCAGTAGTTTGCGCGGACGGGACTGCGCCAGTCTGAAGGCATAACGCATAATCCGCGTCACGCCAACGCGGGTAAAGATCGCCACCTCGGTGCCCACTTCTTCCGGTAAACCACGATGTGCGCGGCCGCCATTCCCGGAATATTCACCTTCGGAGTTTTCACGCACAATGACCCAGTCCAGGTCGCCCGGACCGCGGTTTCGCAGCGGAGAGGTTACGCCCGGCAGAATTTTGGTTGGTCTGACATTGGCGTACTGATCGAAACCCTGGCAGATGGGCAGACGCAGACCCCACAGCGTAATGTGGTCAGGCACATCCGGTGCGCCGACCGCGCCAAAATAAATAGCATCGAATGACTTCAGCGTATTCAGCCCGGTTTCCGGCATCATCACGCCATGCTGCTTGTAATAGTCTGAGCCCCAGTCAAACGTCTCGATCTCAAACTTCAGCTGCGGATTGTGGCGTGTCAGCGCCTGCAGAACTTCAATTCCCGCTGAAATAACTTCCGGACCGATACCGTCGGCAGGGATGGCAGCAATTTTGTAATTACGCATAGTGACTTCTCCAGTTAATGAGTATGAGGATGAGGAATTTCGGCTGTTTGCGGCTTGTTGGTTCTGGCAGTGAGAATCAGAACAACCAGAGCAGAGAGCCCCAGCAATCCGGCGACAAAGTAGAGACCCCAGGTATAGCTACCCGTCTGCTGACGGATTACGCCAATCATCATCGGGCCAACAAATCCGCCGAGGTTGCCAATCGAGTTGATGGTGGCGATGCCCGCCGCCGCCGCCGGCCCGCTGAGGAAGAGCGTTGGCATACTCCACAGTGGGGGCTTAGAGGCACTGATGCCTGCGGTGACAAGGGTCAGGGCGATGATGACGGTGAAAATCGTGCTGACATTACCGGCATAAATCAGTCCGACGGCAGCCAGCAGGCACGCACCAATTACGTGCCAGCTGCGTTCCCGGGTGCGGTCAGAGTGCCGCGCCCAGAGGATCATGGCGATAACACCGATCACAGCCGGGAAGGCGTTCAGGAAGCCTGTCTCCATTGAGGTTGCGCCGAAGCTGCGGATAATCTGCGGTGACCAGATCCCAAGCGTGTACAACCCGGCCGATGTACCGAAGTAGACCAGCGCCAGCGCCAGGACGCGTTTATCTGCCAGTCCCTGCCAGGCGCTGGTGTGGCTCTGCTTAGCTGCCCGGGTCTGCTCCTCGGCGCGCATGGTGTTTTCCAGCCAGGTACGTTCTTCGTCGGTCAGCCATTTCGCTTTGGCCGGGCGGTCGGTAAGAAAGAACAGGACAACTACGCCGAGCAGTAATGCCGGTATCGCTTCAATGACGAACATCCACTGCCAGCCGGCATAACCCAGAAAGCCATGCATCTCCAGCAGTGCCGCCGAGATGGGCGATCCGAGTGCTGTAGAAAGGGGCGCTGCAGCCATAAAAATCGCCGTGACTTGGGCGCGTTTTGCTGCCGGGAACCAGTAGCTGAGATAGAGGATGATGCCAGGAAAAAAACCGGCTTCTGCCACACCGAGCAGAAAACGCAGTACATAAAAACTGGTTGTGCCCTGCACAAAGGCCATACAGCCAGAAACCAGGCCCCAGGTGATCATCACGCGGGCAATCCAGATGCGGGCACCGACTTTATGCAGAATTAAGTTTGACGGAACCTCAAACAGAAAATAACCGAGAAAGAAAATGCCAGCGCCCAGCCCGAATACGGTGGGTGAAAATCCCAGATCCTCATTCATGGTCAGGGCCGCAAAACCGATGTTAACCCGGTCCAGAAATGCGATGAAATACAGCAGCATGATAAAAGGAATGATGCGAAGTGTAACCTTGCGCATAACCTTTTTTTCGAGGTCATTATTCATTTCGCGATGCTCCACAGTCATGTAGGGTTGTTATTGTTTTGTAATAATCCCAGTATGAAGTTTTGAGCAGCTTTATCATCGGCACTGCTTTATACAAATAATTTGCATAATCAGGTTCGGGTAAAAAAATGGATATAAATCAGTTACGTTGCTTTGTTGTGCTGGGTGATGAGCTTCACTTTGGACGGGCTGCCCGTAAGCTTGAAATGATGCCTGCGTCACTGAGTCGCTTCATCAGATTGCTTGAAGATGACTTGGGAATAAGGCTGCTGAACCGTTCAACCCGAAATGTTTCGCTGACGCCTGAAGGGGCGGCTTTCCTCAATGAGGCCAAAACCGTTCTTGCGGATTTTGATGGACTGCGGTTGCGGTTCCTCAAAAACAGATTAACGCAGAAAAGAACGCTGCGAATTGGCGCTATAGACAGCGCTGCCAGAGGATTATTGCCGAAATTAATTAATCTCTTTGTCAGGCAGTTTCCTGAAGCGGATATCCATATTACGGAAGATAAATCTCACACTCTTATTCCGCGGCTTTTATCAGGGTGGCTCGATGTGGTCCTGATACGCCCTCCTGAACAGGTTGATGCCATGCTGACGACGCGTTTCATCGCGAATGAAACCTGCGTGCTCGCTGTTCCTGCCCATCACCGGCTTGTTAATTATTCCGAGGTCACTATCCGTGATTTTTGTCATGAGCCGGTGATCATGCCAGAAAGGCGTACCCGGCCTCACAGCCATGATCTCACGATGAATGTGTTCAAAGCGGGTGGTTGCACACCTGTCATTGCACAGTATGCTGAAGAGAAACAGACCATCCTGAGCTTTGTTGCCGCCGGTCTGGGCATTGCTCTGGTACCGTCATCCTATAAAAATATGAATGCTGACGGGGTCAAGTATCTGACTCTCTCGCCTGCCATAGATATTGAGGGGCTGCCGCTCAGTGCGATGTGGCATCAGGGAAACAATAATCTTTATGTCAGAGCCCTGCTGGATATGCTCGCTGATAATCTCGACGCGCTGACACGTGACCTGTGAATAGCAACTCGGATTATTTTCAGACACACATAACCGGAGCAGATAATTTATTTTTACCTGCGCGATGCACCGTTTTGCAGAGAGCCTCCAGCCAGATAAAAGCCCCAACCGGGGGCCTTATCACGTTTACTTTCCTGCGGGCTTATTGCGGCTATGGCAGCGACAATGATAAACAGCGCAAGGGTTATGCTGTCCAGCCAGAAAAGGAGGCCAGCGTTACTACACTTTTATCACACACAATGCGGCAATCGGCATGGAAAGGAAAAAAAGAATATTGCGCATCCCGTCCGGCGCGATAAGTGACCAGGCCTGTTTGTAAAAAGCGAAATTGAGAAAAACAGCGATATAAAGTGAGAATAGCAGTATGAACGCTGAGCGGGGCAATACGGGCTGACTGACATAAAATCGTGGCATAAAGGTATGCCATAACCTTGCGGAAATAAACCAATAAAGTTCTTTCTGGAATAATCAGTAAGCGTTAATAAAATTTATATGCCAGCAATCTTGAGTTAAGAAAGGTGATGACAGTGATGATGGTAATAACTGCCTTAAAACATTTGCTTAGTATTTTTAGTGATCTGATAGATCCAGGCAGGGCTCATTTTTCCATCCTGCTAATGTTAATTAAAAATGAACTTTTTGCTGCACGTTGTGCGGTTCATGTCGTTAATTTTTGATGCTGATCACGCCGGTCTGTTTGAAGAGAATGCGGTTTTCGAATCTGGCACACTGCAATTGTCGGAAAATTAATGTTCTTGAAATAATTCTTAACTGGAACTGTGACTTACAATACTCACTGATGCAATCAGTAAACATAGAGGGTTATAAACTACGTTTGCGGGAATGAACGTCCAGTACGCACCGGAGTGAGCAGTAAGAGTGACCATGCGTTCATTGTTACGCTTCTTGTGCAAAAAGCGATTAATAAAGTCCCGCCAATGTGCATGTCTTAAATCACCACTTCAGTAATAAATTCCGGCACGTCTTTTATGGTCACTTTTTCTGATAATTAAATTTCCTTACGGCCCAGATATCGCTCTTTCATTAGCGACAGTGCAATGCCGATATCCAGCGCTGGCGAGGGGGGCATGACATTCGCTTTGCCCAGCGACAGCATATCTGCAATATGCGGATTATCCTGTTTCATCATGAAATCCGCCAGCAGCGTGCCTGCCACGGTCTGCTTTGAGATGCCAGCACCATTACAACCGCCCGCCGTGCAGAGAAATTTGTTCAGCATACCCCATTCTGGCGCGCCGTTACGCGTGACGCTGATGGTGCCCGACCAGGTGTGAGTGATCTTCACATTGCTCAGCGTCGGAAAGACTTTCTTAAATAAGTGCTCATGCAATTGGGTCGCCTCATAAGTCCGGGCTGCATTTACCTGGCCCCTGAGCGCGGGTATGACATGCTGGCGAATCAGGAAACGGCGATCTGAGGTAAAACGGAAGGTCGCTCCGGCAATCGCGTTAACCGGCGTGAGTCCCCAGCTCTGCATGGGGGGCAGGGTAGCCAGTTGTTCGTCCGTCAGCGGATCGGTGATGCTGGCGAAGGTAGCCATAGCAGCCTGACGCGAAAGCCCCGGACGCAGCTCCGGCGATAGTGCATTGGTAGCCAGCATCACTTTTGGCGTTTTGATCACCCCAAATGGTGTAAGCACTTCAGCCATGCTGCCGTAACGGATCCCCAGCACGGGTGTGTTATCGAAGCGCTGAACATTCTCAGGTAAACACGCGTTCAGGCCGGCAATCAGCTGCGCCGGATTAACCAACACGCAGCCCGGTGTATAAATCCCTTTGCTGTAAAAGCGTGTACCGAGTTTCTGGTACAGCTCCTCGCTGTCTGACATCTGCCACGGCTCATTCATCAGATCGAGATGACTGGCATACTCTTTTAAAATAGCGTCATTACCAGGTTCAGCCTGACAGTGATATTTGCCGACCCGTTCCCAGTCGCACTGAAGATGATGCTGCGAAATAACCTGCTCCAGCTGACGAATGCCTTCCTGAAGCAAATTCCGGTATGCGTTTGCCTTTTTTAATTCGGCCGTTGAACTGCCAATATTATGCGGCAGACCGATAACGAACCCGGAATTACGTGCCGATGCGCTTTGCTGTGTGCTATGAGCCTCGACGATAATAATTTTCAGCTTCGGATTGATTTCCGCCAGACGGCGCGCAAAGGCGACGCCTGCAAATCCTGCCCCGACGATGACCCAGTCTGCAGTGATATCGCCCTGCAACGCTGGCTGTGGCGAAAAACTGTGCTCACCCGCAGGCCAGCCCGATTGATTATGATTGAATGGTATAGACGCGTAGCGCAATTCCCTGTGCCTTATATGAAAAATAAAGCAATTTTATAGGGGAAAGCGGGATGTCTGTGCCAGCGGTAATCTGACTAATCTTGATTTCAGACAAGTAAAATAAAGGTTTTCTTCTGCACAACCGATGTGCGCGGATGTGCGGATAAGAGAGGATAACGCGCCCACAGAGTTTTATGTTTCTGCTATTCGGGTCCGATAAGCACGCTGTAAATTTCAGCCACCACCTGCATCGTTGCCTCTTCAATGCTCCCTTCATTGCGACATAAAAGCCAGCCGTTGCTGGCAATTTCCTGTTCAAACGCGCGGGTGCAGGCGATATGTTCTTCCAGTCGGTAAATTACCGTACTTCCCAGTCCACGCGACCGGGCTGCGGCTCTTTCCCAGGAAATTTCCGGTGCAGTGACCACCCCGACATGCAGATCTGGCGCGCGGACCTTGTGCTCACGGTTTAGCTGCAGAATCTCTGTAAAAGGAACCATCCGGCGAAACGCGGCATCCGATGGATACCAGCGATCCATCAGAATAACGCTGTCCTGCGGCTGTTTAGTCAATACGTTCTGCGAAATCCAGGCGCGGCTGACAGCAAAGCGCTGACAGATGTCCCATTCCAGCTCTGCCGAGGGATCTCTGGCAAGCCGGTTAACCAGCGCCATGGATTCCGCCCTGAAAGGATCGCTCTTTTTCTCGCTGAGTCGGATCACTTTTATGTTGTCTGCCCTCAGCACGTGCGTGATGGCCTCCAGCAGCGTGGTTTTACCGGCTCCCTTGGGGCCATCCAGAGAAACAAACAGTTGACGACTCATGTCAGGAGTGACGATTGAGTCAGGATTTCAGTAAAAGATACATCTGCCAAAAGCATGTTATTTCCTGGGGTGAGAAGCGGATATTTTCTTAAGCCGTCGGCCATCTTTGCGAGAACAGAATTGAGGCGTATTCACAGACAATGATGGATACGCTAAAACTGGCTCTGCATGGCAGGCTTAATCACCCTCTTTTCTGGTGCATGAATTAAAACCTGCGTCCTCTAGTTTACGGGAACAGCCAGGTAAACAAAAAGATCCTGATTAAGTCTGCAAACGGAGGGTTTGAGAGAAAAACGGACCTGAACGCATGCGACTCTCATGTAATTGCAGGCCATAAATCGTTTCTGACAGGGAATCGCATAGCTTCAGTTAACCCGTAACGGGTAACATTTTGTCCAGTTGTAGTTGACCTTTGCCAGCGTCAGTTCTCCGGCGACATCCCCAAAATCAACTGTCTGACGTTCCAGAAAATAGCGACGTAAGGTTACGGGTAAAAATGCCGCGTTGTAGCGCAGCAGGGTGCTGTGCCAGAAGGGGGCCGGTAATGGGCTGCCCAAATGACGCATCATCAGCTCATTTTTCCAGTCAGAATCGAGCACTTTTTCGCAGAATGACTGGCGCATGGTTACAGCAGGATTTTCAGGGATCCCTGCGAGCAACAACTGACCGGGCAACGCAACGAGCCGGAGATCCCTGATAACGATTTTCTTCGCCTCAAATCCGGTCCAGATAGCCGTCAGCTGATCCACTTTATCGGGCAACGGCGCGTTTTCGTGATAGAGCGGCAGGGTCAGAGGTAAAAAGGTAAAATGAAAACCGTCTGCTGGCAGAACATCGGCCAGCGGATCATCTCTGGTAAGCTGTTGCAGTTCACGCAGCAGACGTGAGACATCAGAGGATACAGATGGCTGTATGCCTGTTGCGAGAGCGAGTTTTACTGAATCGTAGTAATTCCCTTGCCTGATATCGCCAATGCCTGCATTTTCCCTCCACATCGCAACGGTTTTTTCATTTGCAGAACGGTAAATGTTGTGCAGATTCATCGATTTCATATCAGACCTTTTGCCATTTAAATCAGCTTGTCGTTAAAGATATTTCTGTCTGACGTTTCAGGCTACCTGATTAATCTGATGGCCGCAGACCTGCAAAGGCATTGTGGTGATCCGCTACAGAAATCCTTTCAGTAGAGCTATTAAGGCCACTGCCAGTCTGTTTTGTACTGTTCAGCGAGCGTCTTGCATAACTAAGGCTGAATGACCTTCCCCTGTTCATCAAGCAGGTCTGTCAGGAGTGCTGTGCCATCATCTCCCACGCGGAATGCCCCGTATCGTGCCTGCGCGAAACGCTCGCCATGACCTTCCTGAAAGAAATAAGCGTTGGTGCCGACGGTCAGCGAGCCGGAATGTTGATGATATTTCACCCGTAACTGATTTGCCTGCAGCGGCTCACCCTGATCAAACCGGGCCTGAATCGCATGACGCTGCGCATCGAGATCCACAATCAGAGCCCCGCTGGTGGGCAGGCATGGAGATGACCGCGCCGCGCTGCAGGCCACTGCCTGTTGATACAGCGTCTGCTCCAGCGGTCGGGTGAGGGCATAATTCAGCGCCATGTAATCACCCTGCATCAGGGAGCGCGGGTCAACCGGTGCCAGGGATAAAATCATGATCGCGCCCTGTTTCAGTAATTGTTCTTTTTGCCAGATGCTGACATTGACGGCCACCAGCGCCAGCGCTATCACTGCGCCTGCCAGCCATCGGCTCTTTTTACGCATTCTCACTCGCACCTCCGATTTTTGCGGGTAACACTTTTGCGACGACCCACGCCAGCCCCAGCAAAACCAGACCGCCAGCCAGCAGTAACAGTGTTTTCTGCAGCAGAGTCACCTCAAGGAAGTAATACCAGCCAATGACATACAGCACCATGAACCCGGCACTGACCACCATCAATCCCGGACTTCCCAGATAACGCGCCATCAGAATCAGCCACAAGCCCAGCCCGATACCCGGCGCATAAAGGGCGGCAGCTCCGCAGATAAGGGCGGCGGGCAGTGTGATTATCGAAAACAGCGGCTGACCGATCCTTTTCTGACTGAGCGCACTCAGCACTAAACCTGCCGCAATACCGGTGCCTGTCGCAGACTGAAGCATAGAAAACTGCCCAGGAGACCAGAAGAAATCCATCAGAACCGCCGCGTTTATCCCAGGGAAACTCAGCAGCATCAGACCCGCCGGGATGCCATACAGCAGGGGATGTACGGCGTCAGCATACCGCCCTGCCAGTAATCTCAGTTGATGACTGACAATCCACAGCCACAAAAACATCACCGCTGCCACCAGCAGGGAAACAGCAACGCAACCTGCCGTTGGCGACAGGTAGTGCAGGGAAAGTAAATAGCCCGCCAGCACCAGAAAAAAAGTCAGGGCAGTGATGGCCATAAACCGGTAAGTGCGGTCAGGCATCGCCACCGCCATCGCCGCAAGAATCGGTAACGCGCTCAGTGAACTCAGCATCATAAAGCTGACGTCATCGCTCTGGATTTGTAACACAACGCCTAAAATCAGCCCGCACGTCGCCGCAATGGCCCATGCCAGCCCGAGGTGATACTTACCGTCACGATCGCTGCGTAACAGGCCGCGGGCAATCACGGCGAGCACGAGTGAAGGCACGATAAGGGTGACAGCATTCGGGTCGTCGAGCAGGTCAGTGCTATAGAGCACCAGCGCCATCAGTAACAGAGTGATGATCGCGGCGACCCAGCCTCCGATGCTCAGCGCCAGCCTCAGATACCAGGGCAGATCGAATGCGTGACCGCGTTGCTGAATCTCCCTGATCTGTGCGTCGCTCAGCAGGCCCTGCTGACGCAGGGCATCTGTCAGTAAGGTCAGTCTGGGCGGAGCCTGATCGAACGGTCCCTTTTCAGCCAGTTTGCGCTGCCACTTCAGCAGGATCGAGCCATTTGCCGCTACCCAGAAAATCATCATGACGCCGGTCAGATAAAGGTCACCCGTAACATAGGCCACCAGGAATAACTGCATGATCAGTGCGCAGCCCACAACTGTCAGACTGGCGATGCCTATTGTCAGCATACAGAGATCAACATGGCGATAACGGTACAGGTAATAGCCTGCCAGCAGGGTAACCATCCAGCCGCCCGTCAATAACGTAAAGTGGTTACCACCGTGCCAGTCAGAAATATTCCCGGCCACGATGGCGGTCAGCAGCAGTAGTAAAAATCCCGCCATGACGCGTGAGAACCAGCGGCTTGCCAGCCAGCTCTCAGGGTGATGCGTTATTGCCCGCCAGGTCAGAACTTCCCTGATAATCAGGCAGGCTGCCAGCAGCGCCAGATAGCCGTGCAGCACTGTCGTCGGGAGCCGGAAGAGGCTGTCAGACACGGCGAGTTCCAGCAGTGACGTCGGTAACGTGGTGGTGTAGTAGAGCTGGAATGCCAGGTTAGCGACCAGCCAACTGCAAAACCACAGGCTGTTTTGCCGGGCAATCAGCGCCAGCGGCAGAAGAACGCATAACCAGGCCCGAAATAGCTCCCAGCTATCTGCACCCGTCTGATAAATCTGTCCGTAAAGCGCAAAGAGAGCACCGAAACTTAATCCTGCTGCCAGCAATGCGCTGCGTGCCAGCGTGCTGTACCAGCGCCACCAGACTACTACCGCCAGCGCGACGATCAGCAGTTCGGCCAGGGCAAATTTCGCCATTTTCGGCAGCCAGGCCCAGTTCCAGGCAATAAAAAACACCGATCCAGCAACCAGTGCCAGCAATCCCAGACAGCCAAGCACCGGGATAAGAAACTGACGCCACTGCGCATCTGACGGCCTGATACCACAGAAAGCAAAGATGCGCTGGCATGTTTCCGGGCTCATGCTTCCTGCTTTGATGAGACCAGCAATCTGACGGCAAAGATATGCTGCCGTTCGTGATGGCATCCCGGTTATCTTATCGGCCGTAATCTCCCACATACTTTCCCTGCCTCTGTTTGCGGTGTGACTTTGATGATGATGTTAACCACGGTTCTTCCCTGTTATGGCGCTTTGATGAGCGGCAGATAACTTTGCTGAACAAATGTAAACATCTTTTCCGGGATATAACAGCGTAAATCAAAGGCGGGGAGTGAACGCTGCGCGATCTGTCGCATTGTTATGATCAGGAGCACCGCGGCCCTGTTTTGGTAGCCTGGAAATGACATTCGCCCCGACGAATTCTAACCCTGCAGGCAGGCTTTACTGCTTACTATCTGAGATACCGCATTGCTGAAATGCCAGGAAAAAAAACGCAACCGTTCAGTCACTGGCCGCTGACTGCAACGGTGAAGACGGCTGGTTTCGCCAGATCTTCAAGGTTTAAGATGCGCTGCTGAGAGTACGAGCAACTGTATCACCTGCTGTGAGCAATCAGAAAAGCCAGCGTCCCGCACGGGCTGACTCAATAAACATTCTTATAGTCAGTGGCTCTTTATTATGTTTTACGGGGGTACGTGAGAACAGTGAGGAGTTTTTCCAGGGGAAATAAGCAGCGAGATCGAAGCCTGCTGGCTGCACGTTAAAATCTTTAAAAAACTTCTCCGCCATTTCAGCGATATCATCCGCTTCATACTGCTCCTGCAAAATGTCATCCTCGCCGATTTCAATTTTCTTGAAAAGGAACGTCGTCACCAGCGGCAGTTCACGCAAAATGAATTCGCGCACCGCATCAGGGGTTACTGTCATAATATTCACCAAATTTTATCTTCAGGCCGCACAATCATGTTGTAGCGGTGGACGGTGCGGAAACTGATTTGTGCAACATCGTTTGCCAGAATCACCCATCCGACAACAGGTACGGCCCTGCCAACGAATGCTCCCAGGTTGTTAACCCAGAAAATCTTCAGCCCACGCAAACTGAAAGATTTGGCGGTCAGCGTTGGCAGAATGCGGCGCCGGAATTTGTAAGAAAGGTGTTTGCGGAAAAAGATAGACGCAACGGAAGTACCGGGAGTTGCCGTGTTGGGTTTCCCGGGTACATCGATATTATTGTTGCCTAAAATTAGTCCCGTAATGGCCACAATATCCTGCACGCCCAGCTGTTTTTGTGTCTCATCTACCAGCACCCAGAACAGCAATTCCTGCGGCGTCAGATTCGGCAAGCCATTGAAATAATACGTACCACCCAGCTGCTCTGTTGTATCCATACCTGCAAATCCCTTTCGTCAAATGGTTAACGTATTTTAACTTTACCATCTGTGTGACAGGTTGTTAATCCATTACCGGGTCGTCTGTAAGTCGGGCTTTTGCGTTTCAAAGGCCGGCACCTCAATAATCTGCGGTGCATGCAGCCGGGAAAACCTGCAGGCGAATCACGTCGTTCTGATGCAGGTCAATCAGCACCGAGAGCAGCGAACTTTAATCACGCCGGGCGATGCGGTTGCTTTGGGGGTGATCAGGATGTCGCGCATGCTCTGTCGGGTGCGTTCGATGTCCGTGAGAGCTTCGCCAATTTCTGGCTCGTACTGAAACCAGCCGCCTTCCTTAAACACGGCGGTGGTGCCGTTTTCCGGGTAGTCAGGCTGCGGGAAGGCATCGAATAAATGGTGGGCAGCGCAAATGTAGTTTCAAGATTGCCGCCCAGGCTCAGCAGCATAACCTGTTTATCGACGGTAGGCTGTCACCATGTGCGGGTGCTGCCAGCACGCAGGGTGAGCCAGTTAATCCAGTTGGTTTCAAGGTCGCCCGTTTTCACCCGGCACAGCTAGTTCACCGGATCCACTTTGAACCTGGTGCCGGTGCATATCAGGTTGGTTATAAGGCGCATGATTTTAGTAAGTTGAATATTCATAAAAGCATGATGCCGTAAAAAATATTTATATAAAATTAGTATTCATTGTGTGATATCTGATACAAATTACCTGTCATAGTCTTTAAAGGGCGATAATTAATGGACATCGATAAAATAAATGCCTTCCTGGCCACAGCAATTGGCAGTCTGATATTCAAATGGCTTGCTGGGGCAATTAAAACCTTATGGGGATGGCTAAATAAAATTTATCCAGAAGAAAAGTTTTTAACCGATGATTTAAACATATCTGCTCCGCTGATCAGGATGAGTTACTGTAAATATCGAAAAAACACTAAAGCAAGGACAAAAAAGGCAAATTACATTCAATCCACTTTCGGTTTGGTGTTTATAATCGTCTTCACATCTTTTCTATTTTCATTCAGCGCATTACTTTTAAAGGGGCCAGTCCTATGGATAGATTATACCTACTCAGCAACACATGATAAATTCTGGATAAAGCCCGGTGAAGCAAAAAATCCTTCGAATGAAGAAATCTGGAAAATCACTCCAGAGACCTGCCTGTCACCTTCTGAACTCAAAGTATTAGCTGGCATCCATGGGCAAACTAAGGATTTTATTTGTAGATATATGCTTTTGAGCGAAGAAAAAGAATCTTTAGCGAAAAGCACGCGTAAAACATCCATATCCATAATGGTAATGTCACCTATCATTATTTTTTCCTGCCTATACTTCATATCGCTTGGGACAGGGATGATTATTGACATATACATAACAAATAGAATAACGAAGTTTAATCATACTGAAGCAAAAAAAAGTTTCGAGTACCTAACGTAACTTTCTGGAATAAGAGAGAGTTAAGTAGAATGGAAAGTATGTTTTCTTTCAACTCTCTGACTAACCCCTGGCAGCGGACGTTCAGCATATTTCACCATCGGAACTCGACGGCTTACCCGGTCCCGCAGGCCGTAGTGATTGACGCGGGCCAGCCACTGCACCACCGGAACAAAGGCAACCTCAGCGGCGTCTGCACCTGCCTGCGCTTTAAGATATTTTTAGTTTTCAGCTTCGTAAACATTCCGCGACGGACGCAACCAATTTTGTTGCGGGCGCTGACTCAGCGGGGTTCTTATGCGGTGTCGTCAAGGGACTGTTGTGCGATGATGTTCCCTGCTGAACGCGACGCAAGTGGTGTGCTTACTCCTGCATCCATGTCTTACGTACCGCCGGTTCCAGCTGTGAGAAAAGCGCAGTCAGCCAGGCATCCACTTCATGCAGTTCAGCCACGTCTCACCATCCAAAACTCCTCCTCCGGCTCCGCCTCAATATGTGCTCTTACGTTCTCAACCATCACTGTCACGCGCTCGCTTAGCTTCAGGTCCATGCTGATGTCGCAGCGGTCATTTGCCAGAATGTTGACATCAAACGAAAATAATTTCTTACGCGCCTAACTATTCTGCCGCGCGTCTTTCTAGGTTTCGCGTAGCTATATAAGCACCCGTGCCATCAGCAGGTTCTGTTCACCTGTAAAATCAGTAATTCCCACGCTCAGCGTGTAGCGATATACCAACCACAGGGACACAGCGGACATGGGAAGCAACTGGCCGTTGTCCAGAAACGGCTTAATCCCGCTTTGTTAAAGTTGGAATAATCAACCTGTTAACTTGCAATGTTTCCCGGTGATTTCATTTTTCTGTCATTTTTATTCTTTAGGCTCGTGGCTTTCCTTAATGGATATAAAAATATGAAAGTAAAAGCGATTTCTCTGATTATCGGTTGCACGCTCTCTTTATCAACGTTAGCGGCACAGCCGAAGGTCGAACGCTACATCGTCAGTTTCCCAGAGGGGACGCGTGTGAGCTACAACGGTGCATTCGCCAGCGCATTTCCTCAGGGTCTGCCGGTGGGTATCGGCTCTGGTTTGCTGTTTACCGGTAAGCAGAGGGATGCGCTGACCTTTGTTACCGTCACCGATCGCGGTCCTAATGCCGACTCGCCTGATGTGGGTAAGAAAGAATCAAAAATATTCGTTACGCCAGGCTTCGCGCCACTACTAATGAATATTCGGGTACAGAACGGCAAAGCCGAGGCCACAGATGCCCGACCATTGCATGACGATAAGGGCAACGTTAACGGATTGCCGTTGCAGGATGGCGTCATCGGCTCAACCAATGAAGTCGCGCTAAGCGATACGCTGAAAGCGCTGCAGGGTGACAACCGTGGTCTGGATACGGAAGGCATTACGCCAGATGGCAAGGGCGGATACTGGCTTTGCGATGAGTATGGTCCGTTCCTGATTAACGTAGATGAGCGCGGTAAAATCCTGGCGATTCACGGGCCGCAGGCAGCCGAAGGGGAGAAATCCATCGCGGGCGGTCTGCCGAACATACTCAAATGGCGTCAGCCAAACCGTGGCTTTGAGGGGATCACCCGCATGCCCGATGGGCGTATCCTCGCCGCGGTCCAGAGCACATTGGATATCGACGGGAAAAGCAAAAAGCAGGCGCGCTTTACCCGCCTGGTGAGTTTCGATCCGGCGACCGGGAAAACTGCAATGTATGGATACCCGATCGACAGCGCGGATTACAGTAAAAACAGTGACGCAAAAATTGGCGATATCGTGGCGATCGACAATCAGCATATCCTGCTGATCGAACAGGGCAGCGACAAAAACGATGCGATGCGCAACCTTGTCTATAAGGTGGATCTCAGCTCCGCTACCGAGCTTTCAGCATTTGATAAGCCCGGTGAATATCCGGAGTTCGATGACGAGAAAGCGCTGGTGAAGCGCGGCATTAAGTTTGCCGCTAAAAAGCGGGTGGTTGATTTACGTCAGCTCGGCTGGCAGCAGGAGAAAGCCGAAGGGCTGGCGATGATCGACGATAAAACGCTGGCGGTCACCAATGATAATGACTTTGGCGTGAAAGCGGTGATGCAGAATCCGGTTGAAGGTAAGAAGCGTAAGGATTATCGGGTGACGGAGCAGGGGACGCTTACGGTGGATGACAAGCCGGTTGCCACGACCATCGGTCTGAGGCCGCTGAAGAAACCGGAGTCAGACAGTGAGTTGTGGATTATCACGCTGGCGGAAGCGCTGAAATAAGATTCAAGGAGATAAAAGTCAACGTCCGCTTTTGCCTGTGAGTTGAACTGATAGACGCAACATACTTATTGAACCGTTCTGCGGGAAATTCATCGGTCAAGGCAAAAAATCGCGCGGTGTTGAACTCAGAATTGAACGGAAAGCAGCGGTATAGGACGCAGGACATGAAAAGCCAGGCTCGTAAGCGACCTGTTTGACTGGAATACCATTCGCGAGTTGATCCAGCGAAGCATAAATCCTGGCTCTTTGCTTCCAGGTTCTGAAACTAAAGCCCGTATCTTTAATAAACAATCGCGAAAAGGTACGTTCTGACATCGCCGCTATAAAAGCGAGGTCACTCATCGATGCTTCCCAGCGTTGGTTAACCACTAGTTCCCTTACAGCAGAGAATAAGCGCTCATTATTTGGCATTGGAAGTGCTGTAGTTAATGGTTGAGTTTCGCTGAGTAATCCAGAAGCAACAGGGCCATCTTGCGCTGACTCGGTCTGTTGTAGTTCTCATTGAACAAACCTGCTATCAGTTCTTTCACCAGTGGCGTCGCCGTAATGACGTGTACCTGGTCACTCTTCGTAAAATTGGTGCATTCTGCGATAAGGCTGCAACTAAAATAGACAGCCCGCAGATCGGTATGAGACAGCAAATTGTAACTATGGATCTGCAGAGGCGGCAGCCACAATGCACGCTGAGGGCGGATAACCCATCGGTTGTTTTCCGTTTCAACCAGCATGACTCCCCTGGTGGCATAGAGCAACTGTACCTCAAGATGATGATGGGGAGGATCGGTTTCTCCACGTTGATAGCTTATAGCCGTGCCAGACCAGCCAGGAACGTCTTCATGTCCTGGCGCTTTATCTATACTACCTGGCATTTCAGATTCAGACCCTGCCACTATGATACGTAAATCGGAACCATCCGGTGTACGAGCTCACTGGATGGAGAATGTTTATCGCCAGATTATCACAGGTATAACAGGAGCCTATCTTAATGCGGGTACACTTTATCGTACATGAACGTTTCGAAGCGCCAGGGGCATATGAAACATGGGCGAGAAAACGGGGTCATGATGTGACTTACTCACACTTATACGCAGGTGATGCGTTGCCAGCCGACGCCCAGGGCATCGATTTACTAATCGTTATGGGCGGTCCACAAGATCCAGCCACAACATCTGAAGCGTGCCCGCACTTCGATTCAAAAGGTGAGCAGGCGCTGATTGCCTCCGCTGTTAAAGCCGGTAAGGCTGTGATCGGTATCTGTCTGGGATCACAGTTGATCGGTGAAGCGCTCGGTGCGCCGTTCGCCCATAGCCCGGAAAAAGAGATTGGCAAATTCCCGATTACCCTGACTGAAGAGGGTAGAAGGGATGCGTTGTTCTCTCACTTTGCGAAGTCGCTCGACGTCGGCCACTGGCATAACGACATGCCGGGTCTTACTCCGGAAGCAAAAATTATTGCTTTCAGCGAAGGCTGTCCGCGCCAGATCGTTTCATATTCAGACCGTGTGTTTGGGTTCCAGTGCCATATGGAAATGACGCCGGATGTTGTTGAGCTGCTGATCGCGCATTCTGACAAAGATCTGAGCCGTGCTGCAGAATACCGCTTCGTTGACACGCCGGAAAAACTTCGGGCGCATGATTACAGCGAAATGAATCAGGTACTCTTTGAATTTCTGAACAAGCTGGAAAAACGTTATAAAGCCGCTCAGGCATAATGTCATTCCGGATGTAAACTGTTGCCGGTTTTATGACAGAAAGCGGGTGTTGAGTATGAAGAGGGTTATGGCTTTCCGTAAGATTGACTTGCCGCCGACCTTCCTCTTCTCAATCATCCATTCTCAGCCTTACTTTTTTATATCTGCTTACATTCCCAGACTGGCCAGCAGGTCGTCTACATCATCCTGACTGGCAGGGGTTTCTGATGAGGAAGCGGGTTTAGACGGCGCTGCGCGCTCGGTCGTGCCATGTGAGCCGGTGTTATCACGGATGACCTGTATCAGTTGCTGCTCAGCCTGATTCAGCACGGCCATCATCGCCTGGACTATCTGTCCGGTGAGATCCTGGAAGCCCTGTGACATCATAATCGCGTGCAACTGCTGTTGTGTCAGACCTGTGATACGGGGCACCTCATTAAGCAAAGCAACAGTATCAGCAGCTAATGCCTGATCCTGTTCTTTGTCCGACGGATTCCCGGAAGTGGCATCCCAGCGTTGAGTGAGCTTCTCCGCTTTTTCGCCCAGTTCGGTTTGCAGAGGCTGCGTGATCTCCACGCTATTGATGACGCCCTCTGCGGCTTCACGGGTCATAGTGACCACATAACCCAGCCTTTCACGGGCGTTCGGGATACTTCCCGCCACATCGGCAATGGTTTTATCAAGCCCAAGCTGTTGCAGACTGTCGCGAAGCTGCCGCAGGATGTAGCCAGCACGCGCCGTGATTTCGCCAATTTCCTGCTGCTTACTATGAGTGTCGGATGGTGACATAAATATTGTTTCCTGCGGACAGAGTTTCGATATCTGAGGTTATCGGCAGAATCCGGCGGTTTTTTAAATTTCCTGTGATTTTTCCCATAGGACAGAGGTATCAGAATGTTAAGAAGACGCCACAGTGCGGATATTGCCAGGTTTGAGTAAGGGAAAAATGTGGCTGAATAGCTGTGTTTACACCGCGGGCTTTTCTGCCTGGAGCATGATGCCAGCGGTTACGTTTGATTTGATCAGGAAGTGGACATCAGTTGTGGTTCTACAGCAGAGGACGTTACCGTCAGCAAAGTCACTTATTGATTAAAGGAGGGCATGCCCGCTGCCGCCCTTAATAAGGTGCTTTTGATAGCCGGTGCGATGATTTGAAGCGGAAACTGGTGCATCAGGTAAATATTTATTGCTGCTGTGAACGGTATAATATCTGTTGAGACAAACAGCGAGAGGTTGTAATCAAATGCTGACGTATATCACGACTGGTACAAATGACCTTCAGCGATCCGTGGACTTTTATGACGCTATTTTTAACGTCCTCGGCTATTCGCGACAGCCAGCCTGGACAGAGGGCTGGGCAATGTGGGGAGATGATGATAATCCGGATGAGGGGTTCAGCTTTTGTATTTGCCCTCCCTTTGACGGATATACCGCGACGGCTGGAAACGGAACGATGTTCGCATTCAGTGCAGATAACGCCGAGCTTGTCAGACGCTTTCATGCAGCTGGCCTTCTTGCGGGTGGAGAGAATGAAGGAGATCCAGGCACACGAACCACATATGGCCCCGACTTTTATGTTGCCTATCTGCGCGATCCTGACGGACATAAGCTGGCATGCGTTTATCGGGGTTATTCTCCTGAAGCAGATAACGACACAGATGAACAGTAGTCACCCCATTGATAAAATTTCACGATTTTAGCGGTGACTAAATCAACTGTGAATTCAAGCATTCCCGGCGAAAAATCTCAATTCACTGCGCGGCTGGCGTACTGCGATTCTGGCGTAAAGCGAACATATTAGCTGGGCGAGGTCTGCTGAAGGCTAAAAGAGGACAGGACATCCCGCAATGAACTCATTCCTTATTGTTCTGACTCAGCATGGGCCAGACGTAAATGATGCGCTATAAAGTTCGCTTTGAGCGCGCTGTAGCGATGAGCATCGTTCCTGCTGAGTCGTGCTGCTGAATGCTTCAGCTCAGCATATAACCCTGCGATGGTTGTGTTTTTTCGTAAATAATCGCGGAAGACAAGATGTCTTAGTACCTGCATATCGCCACTAGCAAAGGCATGCACCTGATGACTACGCTGATCGCCACCCTTGATGAAATATCTGCGTCCTGACATCCTGTTCTCACCGCGGGCAACATAACCGGCGTGGGCCATTGCACGATTGTATCTATCCAGTTCATTGATGTCGGAGACTTCCAGCAAGATGTCGATAATGGGCTTTGCTGAGAGACCAGGGACGGATGTGCTGCCAATGTGATGGATATTTTTAGCCACTCCACCGAGCAGTGACTTTATCAGTAAACTTTCCGTTTCAAACATCTCAGGCCATTTATCATCGTATGGCACAACTATAACCGTCCGCATCAAAACACCTCCTCAGCCCTGAGTATACAACTCATCCCTGAACCTTTGTGCCTGCCGCTGGCGTTCCCTGGTGAAAAAACAGCATCCACTGGCCTTCATCTGAACAAATCCAGTAAGAGGAACGTAATGCAGCATGACTGCCATCAGCGTAAAACGTCCGATAGTGAAGCAGGGCACAACCGCAGCCCATCTCCGTGAGCCGGAAATCACTGCTGAGAATAAAGGGTGCGGCCTTCTCACTTAGCAGCGCCGTAATGGTCTCTGATCGGCTGACAGTCACTCCTGACCGGCTGATTTCCCGGAACTCAGGATGAAGAATCAACTCAAGCCACGCCCGATCGCTTCGTCTGTCACTATGAAGGCTGCACTCAAGCAATCTGAGCTTTTCCAGAAGCATTCTGCTTATCCTCGAATAATTATGGCGGATGTTTTAATGATCATAACAGTGCGCCTGTATCTTAACTCCTGATACAGGCAATTTCTGATGGACATAGTGTCTGCAAAGAGCGAGAAACGGACAGAGAGTAAACCCTCTTCAGTAACACAGAGTCATTTTTAGCAGGGTAATTAGGTTTAACCGGTATGTTCAGAACGTCGCAGAAACAGATTAATTACTCTGCTTTTCAGGTACAAACTGATTCAGAAGTAACGTAATGACACAGATCACCGCGCCTGCAAAAAATGTAGAGGCAGAACCCCATATATCCCATAAAAGTCCTGCCCCCAGACTTGCTATAAGCAATCCCATGCCACTTAACAAACTGAAAAATCCAAACGCTGTTCCGCGAAGGTCTGCTGGTGCAGTACGAGCGATCATGGTGTTAAGCAGGCCCTGAGTCATTCCCATATGTACACCCCATAATGCTACGCCAATTATGATCCCTACCCAGGTATCACTCAGAGCAAGCACTAAATCTGCCATAATGAGCACAACGAGGCCCATTTGCAGCAATCGCCTGTGACTGCTCCTGTCGGATAAGCGTCCAAACGGGTAAGCTGTAAAAGAAAAGACAATATTCATGGCGACCATTACGAGAGGAATGAGAGCAAGAGGGATATTGACCTCCTGTGCTCTCAGAACCAGGAAGGCCTCACTAAACCTGGCGAGGGTAAAGACCCCGCCCAGCCCTATTACCCACCAACAATGTACGCCCAGCCTTTTCAGATTTTCTTTTTTTACTGGGTTTGTTGTTGCTTTTACTACATGTGTGCGAGGTTCATGTAATCCAAAGAATAACAGGGCAACGGCCAGAATTGCCGGCACGACCGCCACCCAGTAAACAGCGCGAAAATCATTACTCCATAATAGCATTAGCCCCACTGCTAGCAGCGGTCCGAGAAATCCTCCCATAGTGTCCAGCGTCTGGCGCAGGCCATAAACCGCCCCTCTGATTTCGGGTGGTGTAACGTCGGCAACAAGAGCGTCCCGGGGTGCACCCCTTATTCTTTATCCTACACGATCAATCATGCGCGCACTGAATATCATTCCAGATGTGGAGGCCAGTGCAAACAGCGGCTTGCTGAGCGCACCCAGACCATATCCAAGAATTGCAACCCTTTAAGTTTGCCAATGTAATCGCTGATAACGCCCGAAAAAACTTTGACACACAAAGCTGTTGCTTCAGCCAGTCCTTCAATAAGGCCAATGATGACTACCGGAGTGCCTAAAGCAGTTGCCATGAAAAGCGGAAGTAGGCTGTGGATCATTTCAGATGAAACATCCATCAAAAGACTGACAAAACCAATAATCCAGACTCCACCGGGAATACGCCGCAATGTTGAAAATCGAACACTCATTTCACATCCTTTGAAAAAGAAAAGCGCTATTAAACATCACATCACGTTACATGTTAATGAGAATCATTTTTCTTAACAAACTACGGTTCTCAGGACGAAACTCAAGTTGCGCCTTTTTAAGCAGGCAAGCATAACTTCTGTTTCTGGCAAAAAGCGGACGCTATCCAGCGTAATGTCCGCTATGAGCGAAAAGCGGACAAAATGTTGAAAAGTATAGAATGTTAAAGAATCTGGTCGTTGGAGATGACTTATACAGGTATGTAATAGAAGCCCTCCAGGACAGGAGCACAATCAGCTGGTACTGCCTTGTTTTCGCGTATGAAAAAATCATGCCCCGCTCTGCGAGATTCACGCCTGAATGGCATAATGTGCCTGTAAATATTTACCTTCATTGCTGTCAGTTGGTCAGGCGTGCCGTGGAACGGAAAACGCAGAAATGCAGCAGAGCCTTCCTGAGTGGGATCGCTCTGTTGAAGACCTGAATCAAAGGTCAGGCTAAATTTAATCCTTTCTGAATTACCAGGCGCGGGTCCATAAGTTTCAGCGACATAAGCCGGAAAATGTCCTTCCATTTTTTCTCTGGCTTTATGCAGTAAATTTCGGCGCTGTTCAGTATGGAAGTCTATGTTCTCCAGCTCAGAGCCGGTGCAGGTATAACCCAGATTGATCCCCTGCAATGACTTCAGACGGGTCATGACGAGCTGCGGGTGCGGCAAATCAGGCTTTTCGCCGGTTAATTCAGGCAGGAGCCCTTCAAAACTCCACAGAGCCGCTTCTCTGTAACGACCAGGGGCCTGACCGAAATGTTGTTTGAAAGTACGGGTAAATGCCTGTTGCGTACTGAATCCCAGCCTGTAAGTTATTTCCGTCACGGGCAGACTGGTCATTTTCAGTAAAATTGCCGCCCGGGAAAGTTTTCGGTAGCGAATGTATGAGGCCAGCGCAAGGCCGGTTTCAGCCCTGAACAACCGCTGCAGAAACCATTTGCTGTATCCGGCCTTTACGGAAACATCCTCCAGTAATACTTTTCTTTCAAGGTTGTTTTCAATCCAGATGACTAAGTCACGCGTAAAGCTATTCATCATTAACTCCAGGTGTGTGCCGCCGCATAATATAGCTTCCCTTACATTTGTTCTATCTAAAAAAAATAAATTGAATCCCGGGTCTTACTGTGCGCAATAATCATTTTATCCTGTCATAGATAAAATTATTTTCAAGTGAAACAAATTATTTCATAAGTCGCGCATAATAAATGAGCTGATATTTTAACTTTATGTTTATTATCATTTATTTAATTTGCGCAGGTGTCACCTATTCCGTCAAGTATTAGGCGGAATTTTTTTTAAGTTAATTTTTAGGCTACGATCCCTTATTCAGTTTTTTCTTTTTTTTTCACGCAGAGGAAAGTATATGAGTTCAGACATCATGCGTGCAGCCAGAATGCACGGAAAGGGAAAACCTCTGGTTATAGATGAAATTGACCGGCCATCTGTTCGCCCTACTGAAGTTCTGGTTCGGGTTAAGGCGTGCGGCATGGTACCTAATCTCCAGAATGTACTGGAAAAATGGGACGAGCTGGCACCGGACTTACCGTTGCCTGAAATGCCCGCTATCTTTGGACTGGACGTGTCAGGTGAAGTGGTCAGCACTGGTGATCGCGTAACCGACTTTCAGCCGGGCGACAGGGTCTACGTCAATCCACTGCGCGCCTGTGGGTCGTGCAGTGCGTGCCGAAATGGTCACCATCTCGACTGCGAAAGGATGATCCTGAATGGCTATTTCGGGATTAAGCCTGAAAGCGCCGCACTTTTTAAGGATTACAGGTATGGAGGATATGCTGAGTACATGCCTGCACCGCAGGACAGCCTTGTGCGCCTGCCTGATAACCTCGACTTCAGCACTGCAGCCCGCCTGGGCTATCTCGGCACCGCATATCGTGCACTGAAGCGCGGCAAGGCCGGGCCGGGGAAAACGGTGTTAATCAACGGTATTACCGGCACGCTGGGGCTTGGTGCGGTGGCGCTGGCGCTGGCGCTCGGAGTCAGACAGATACTCGGTACTGCACGTAATGAATCACTCTTTGAGCGTGTAAAGCAGCTGGCTGAGCCTGGACGCATCGAGATTCTGAAATCCGGAGAGGAGTCTGCTGATGAATGGAGTCAGAGAGTCACTGAGGGGCGCGGTGTTGATATTGCTATTGATGCACTCAATCCCGGAGCGCCGCCAGAGCCGATGAAAGAGGCCATAAAAACCCTTAACAGAGGAGGGTGTCTGGTCAACGTAGGCATGGTAAGTGAAGAGGTTCCGCTGGATGTATTCTGGATGATGTCTAACAACATCAGTCACATAGGTTCCTGCTGGTTTTCAACTGAACAGGGGCAGGAAATGGCAGATCTGGTCGGCGCGGGAGCGCTTGACTTGTCCTTTTATGAAAATAAGGCTTACCCCCTGGAGCGGATTAACGATGCTGTCGACGGCACCGAAGACCGGAGCGGCGGCTTCACGAATATTGTGATCACGCCATAAAGATGAGGGTCTCCTGCCGCCGCAGGAGATCCGCAGCCCCGTCTCCCTCATTAATTACAGTAAGACAGCATGAACAAAGTCATAAAGATTTATGAGATTTTAAAAGATACTCAGCCAACCTATGAAGAAACAGAGCATGACTGGATGAGGAACGGGCTGTCGAGTACGCCTTTCAAGCATCTGGTCTCGTGTGCTTTGTCTACGGTCACGACCACTGCACGTACTGTAAAGGCCTGCAATGCGCTCTACGCCGAAGTAAAAAATTTCGATGACATCAGGAAGCTTTCTGATGAAAGGCTGATTGAGCTGATAAAGCCGGTTGCTCATTATAACCGTAAGGCACGCACTTTAAAAAAGATGTGCGACATTATTGTTGACGATTATGACAACCGTATCCCTGATACAAAGGAAGAACTTCTCAGGCTACCCGGCATTGGTCAAAAATGCGCGAACCTGATGCTGAATTATAAATATGAAAAGCCCGTTATCGCAGTGGATACACATATTCACAGGGTGATAAATCGTCTCGGTATTGTCAGGGCATCAACGCACGAAAAATCAGCCGAACAGCTCAATGACATTACGCCGGAAGAATACAAAAAACACGCGCACGAGTGGCTGATTGCCGTGGGCATGAATATCTGTAAGCCCCGTAAGCCTCACTGCAGTGAATGTCCAGTTTCGGCCTACTGCGATTATTACCGGCAGCGCGCAGCCTGAAGGCCCTGCGCGCTGCGCATAAATGGCAAACGGACAACCCGTCTTGCGCTTAATGATTTTAGTTTAGGACGCCTGCTTCCTGCTTAGCGATGACCCAGGCAAATTTAATCAGGAGAGTTTTAATGCGAATTTCACTTGAAGGACAGGTAGCCCTAGTAACCGGCGCCAGCTCAGGGCTGGGCTACGCCTGCGCTGAGGCGCTGGCTGCTGCTGGTGCAGCCGTCACCATCAATTATCACAGCCACCGCGAGCCTGCTGAATCGCTGGCAGAAAAGATTCGGGCGCACGGAGGCCAGGCTATCGCTGTGGCTGGCGATGTGTCTGTCGAAGCGGATGTCGATAAACTGATTGCGGCCGCGGTAAGCACCTTTGGCCGGCTGGATATTCTTGTGGCGAACTCTGGCCTGCAGAAAGACGCGTCGTTCGGTGATATGACGCTTGCCGACTGGAACAGCGTTATCAGTGTTAACCTGACCGGACAGTTACTCTGCGCCCGCGCCGCCCTGCGTCAGTTCAGGCAGCAGCAGTTTAAACCTGAGCTGAGCCGCGCCGCCGGCAAGATAGTTCACATGAGCTCGGTGCATCAGGTTATTCCCTGGGCAGGACATGTCAACTATTCAGCATCAAAGGGTGGCGTGGATCTTCTGATGCGGAGTATTGCCCAGGAGATAGGAGAAGAGCGTATTCGCGTGAATGCGGTGGCTCCCGGCGCCATCAAAACGGCCATCAACGCTGACTCAATTAAGGGCGGAGCAGAAGAAAAACTGCTTGAGCTTGTTCCCTATGGCCGGATCGGCGTGCCGGAAGATGTGGCAAACGCCGTGGTCTGGCTGGCAAGCGACCTGTCAGATTACGTGCACGGTGCGACGCTGTTTATCGACGGGGGAATGAGCCTTTATCCCGGCTTCCGCAACAATGGCTGACTGACGGTCACTTCCTTCCCCAACTGACAGGTAACTTCAAGAGGAGCTGACAATGAAGAAAAAGCTATTTTTTGCAGTTTTGCTTGCTGCCCTTTGCGGAAATGCCGGAGCATCTTCAGGCGGATACCGGGCAGGAGAAAAAGCGCCCCCCCACACAGAGAAGACGCCGCGAAAAAGGGTACAGAAGATACGCTTGCGACTAAAGCAAAAGTAATCAGGGACTTCAGGCAGGGGGGGTACGTAACGCTTGAGGGTTATATCATTCATGAGCAGAAGCCAGGGCACTATCTCTTCCGCGACTCAAGCGACACCGTCAGGTTCATGGCTCCCCGCAGCGCCTTTCGCGGTCAGGTGTATCAGGCCAGTGAAAAGGTCCGCGTCAGTGGGCGTGTCTACGGTAAAGCGGATGAAACGTTTATGAAAGTGAGCCGGATCGATAGGCCCTGAACAGCCTAAAAGTGGACAACGGACCGTGCTTAATCCGGTCCGTTGAACATTCTGCATTCTGCGCTTATGTGTAGTATAAGATTACTGATAGCTCCAGAACGGGCAGAAACCCTGACGTCAGGTGAAAGTGCTGCAACTTGCTTTTAGCAATCTGAGCGCCTGAAAGTCGTACGTGTACAAAAAATTTTGTTGTGTCTGCTTCTGGCAAAAAGCGGACATCGTGTTCACATCCCCATTACGATTGAGCACGCTGAATGCTAAGTTCATAAACTACGCAGGGCACATCATAATGCTGTTCTATTGCTTTGTAAGTCATGCCTAATCGCTGCATCACTCGCTGAGAGGGCGAATTTTCAGGGTCGGCAACAGCCACTAAATACGTTGCGCCTATCTGCTCTGCCGCGAAATCAATAATCGCTTTAACCGCTTCTGTTGCATAGCCTTTGCCATTCTGTTCTGGGACGAGCCGCCAGCCAATCTCTAAGGGTGCACCTTCAACGTTTGCCAGATATTGAAGGCATGCTGCTCCAACAACGACCCCGGAAGCCTTCTCTTTGAGAACCCACCACGAAAATCCATATTTCTGCCATCTGGCCTGAACACGCCTGATGCTTTCCCAAGTCTCTTCTGGTGTTTTAACAACCCCTTTGCTGATATACCGCATCACGCCAGAATCGCTTTCCATTACCCTTAAGCCTTCGTAGTGTGAGTCATGGTAGGGTTCAAGCCTTAAGCGCGCAGTTTCTAAATTCATTTGACACTCCTTTTACTTGAAAGAATTACTTTCGCTGAACTTCTCAAAATAAATCACCATAGCACGATGTTAAGCTGCGTCAGCTTCTGGCAGCATAGTAAGGTCAGCTATGAGCGAAGAGCAGACATTTGCCCTATCTCTTTTATCGCATTGCTAATACCGGCATATTCTTGATTGAATTCTTTGGTATATCTCTCTTTTAGACAGACTTTACTGACCTGCCCCCAGTATTAGATACAACCTTCAGTTAGTAACGTCGGTTTGTTTACCCTCACATTTTCCATTCCGCCACCGTGCTGCAAACTCTGACGGCGTCTGATAATTCAGCGATGAATGCGGTC
>NZ_VWUO01000012.1:0-156703 GCF_008631595.1 Pantoea sp. F_5 | reverse complement strand
TATTACGCTTTCCTCCTGCAGAGTCAACCTCTATTTCAGAAGTTTTTCTCCGGCGGGTCAGTCTCCTGAACCTTCAACCCGTTTCCCGTTGCCGGTGTGCCGTGTCGATGGAGGCGCATTATAGGGAGTTCGCGCGGGCTGACAAGTGTTTATTACGAAAAGATTATCGTTCGCAGTAATTTTCATCAAATTGCGCTATTTCGCTACAATTTGCCTGGTAACTGTGCAAAATCATTGGCAAAAGTGCGTACCTGCTGCCAGTCCGTGTATTCAACTTCTTTCGTTGAATCTGTTTCACCACTGGTCATACGCATAATCAGCTGAATCATGACGCGATCGAACCAGCGATAGCGCGGATAATAAAGTGCGCCCGCGAACACGGCACAGCAATCGGGTTGCCACGGAGAGTTAGCCAGGAACTTCTGTGTATAGGCGTTGGTTTCAGGCGAACGCTTCTCCGGTTTCCGCGCCGTCAGGTTCACCGAAAAGAAACCGCTGGTACGCTGTTGCAGTTCCTTGAGGTGTTGCTTAACGAACTTATCGACGACCGGCTGGAAATGGCCGTAACGGATCGAGGCACCAATCAGCACGCGATCATACTGCGTCCAGTCGGGCAGAGTAGCATCCTGGATATCCAGCACATCACATGGCTGCTGCTGAAGGATCACCTCAGCAATAGAAGAGGCAATCTTCTTTGTTTGTCCGTCGCGAGTGGAATAGAGAATCAGTGCTTTCATGTCAGCATCCTTATTAATTATTCACGCCAGAAAGTAGGCGTGAACAGCACCAGCAAGGTAAATACCTCGAGACGCCCGAATAACATGGTAGAAATAAGAATCCATTTCGCCACGTCATTCATTGAAGTGAAGTTATCAGCTACTACCCCCAGGCCCGGCCCGAGGTTGTTGAGCGTCGCGGCGACGGCAGCAAAAGCCGAGAAGTCATCGACGCCGGTGGCGATAATCGCCAGCATGCTGACCAGGAACACCAGTGCATATGCCGAGAAGAATCCCCAGACGGCTTCAAGGATACGTTCCGGTAGCGCCCGATTACCCAGCTTGATGGTATAGACCGCATTGGGGTGAACCAGACGTTTAAGCTCACGGTTACCCTGCTTGCACAACAGCAGGATGCGAATCACCTTCAGGCCACCGCCGGTTGAACCGGCACAGCCGCCAATAAAGGCGGAGCACAACAGCAGTACCGGCAGGAACAATGGCCAGCGTGCGATGCTGTCGGTCGTGAATCCCGCCGTCGTCGCCATGGAAACGACCTGGAAGAAGGCCTGATTCAGCGTCTGCCAGCCACTGGCATAAACATTGTGGAACCAGAGCACCAGCGTGCAGATCAATACCAGCGTCAGTTGAACGCCAATGAACATGCGGAATTCCGGGTCGCGCCAGTACACGCGCAGATTACGTCCGCTTAACATGGCAAAGTGCAGGCCATAGTTACAGCCTGAGATCAGCAGAAACACTGCCACGATGGTATTGATGGTACCACTGTGGAAATAGCCGATGCTGGCATCATGGGTTGAGAAGCCGCCAATGGCGATGGTTGAAAAGCTGTGGCCGATAGCATCAAAGGCCGGCATGCCCGCCAGCCACAATGCCAGCGCACAGGCCACCGTCAGCAGAACGTAGATCAGCCAGAGTGTCTTGGCCGTCTCGGCAATACGCGGTCGCATCTTGTTATCTTTTAGCGGACCCGGCATTTCAGCACGATAGAGCTGCATACCCCCGACGCCCAGAATCGGCAGTATCGCCACCGCTAATACGATGATCCCCATACCGCCCAGCCACTGCAGCATCTGCCGATAGAAGAGGATCGCCTTAGGCAGCGAGTCCAGCCCCACCAGCGTGGTGGCACCAGTCGTTGTCAGGCCCGAGAAAGATTCAAAAAACGCATCCGTCACCGAAAGATGCGGCTGCTCCGCAAAGATAAAGGGCATCGCCCCTACGCTGCCCAGCACCGTCCAGAACAGGACGACAATCAGAAACCCTTCCCGCGGTTTGAGTTCGGTTTTCTTTTTGCGATTCGGCCACCACAGCAGCGAGCCGATCACCAGCGCCATCATAAAGGTCTGGCTAAATGCTCGCCCCGCGCCATCGCGATAAATCAATGCGACCAGGCCGGGCAAAATCATTGTCACTGAAAAGAGGATTACCAGCAGACCGACTATGCGGGTAATGGCGCGAAAGTGCATTCAGCCGTTCCTTTAAATAATAGAGATGAACATCAGGGTGTGAGCGGGATCAGCGATAACGCGCCCCGACTAAAGTCTGACAGATTTTTTTTGAATCCGTCGATCTGTCCGTAAGGGACAGCCAGCGTCAATGCAATGCGATCCTGAAACTGACTGTCGGTCACCTTACCGTCGAAACGCTGAACCAGCCGCTCAATATCACTGAGCTGTGGATAGTCACATTGCAAGGTGAACAGCTTCATCGGCACTTTGCGCTGCCGTGGCAGCAGCTTAAGCCCCTGCTGAACGCCACCGCCATAGGCTTTCACTAAGCCGCCGGTTCCCAGCATGATGCCGCCGTAATAACGCACCACTACAGCGGTAATCTCGCCAATATCCGCACCCATCAGCTGCGCCAGCATCGGTTTCCCTGCCGTACCCGAAGGTTCACCATCATCAGAGAAGCCGAGCTGTTGTGAATCATTCGGCGCGCCCGCGACCCACGCCCAGCAGTGATGTCGGGCAGCGGGATGCTCGCTTTTGACCTGCTGGACAAAGGCGCGCGCCGCCTCTGCCCCCTCAGTGTGCGCCAGCAGCGTAATGAAGCGACTCTTTTTGATCGTCTCCTCACTGCTGCTCACGGGCACAGCGGGAATATCAAAGGCCTCCATCAGGCCAGGTGCAGATCGCGGGTCATATTTTCAACGCGATGCGCATGGATCACCACGTTATCCTCGATGCGAATCCCGCCGTAAGGCCTGAGCGCATCGATGGCCTGCCAGTTAAAGTGCTGACTGAAACGGCCTGCGCGCAGCGGTGCCAGTAACGAGTCAATAATATAGAAGCCCGGCTCGATGGTTAAGACCATGCCCGGTTGCAGTACACGGGTGCAGCGAAGATAAGGATATTGCGCAGGCGCGGCCAGATGCGTGCCCTGATCATCCTGCATAAAGCCAGCCACGTCATGCACCTGCAGACCCAGCGGATGCCCCAGACCATGGGGCATAAACGGACCCGTCAGATCTTCAGCCACCAGCGCTTCTTCGCTGATCCCCTGCACCAGCTCAAACTTCAGCAACATCTTCGCAATACGCTGGTGCATCTGAAGATGATAATCGGTGTAGCGCACCCCCGCTTTCAGCGTAGCAATCAGCGCCAGCTCTTCCGCGTTCATCGCCTCAACCATTCTGGCATAGAGCGAACTGCTCTGCGCCGCATAGCTGCGGGTCAAATCGGCGGCATAGCCAAGATACTCAGCACCGGCATCAATCAAAAAGCTGTGGCGTTTCGCCGGTGGCTGATGATCCAGCCGGGTATAGTGCAGCACCGCAGCGTGTTCGTTCAGCGCGATGATATTGCCGTAAGGCACATCAGTATCACGATGGCCGGTCGCGGTCAGGTAAGCCTGATTGATATCGAACTCGCTCAGGCCCGCCGAGAACGCCTCTTTGGCCGCGCGATGACCCGCAACCGCCAGCTTCTGCGCCTGGCGCAGGCAGGCGAGTTCATAATCTGTTTTGATGCTGCGATGGAAATGCAGGAAGTCGATCACCGCTTTCGGATTGATATTGCCGGAGGCGATACCGAGCTGAGCCGCACGCGCGTTGACCGGGCCGATATAGGCGACGTTATCGCGCTGTGCAGGTAGCAGTTGCGCAATCTCGTCGGCATTTTTCAGGCCGATGACCTCAACATCCGCGGTCCAGAAGCTGTCCGGCAGCGGTTCGACGTTATGCCAGTAATCCACCGGAGAGTAGAACCACAGTTTCGGTTTGTTCACCCCGTCAATCCACAGCCAGCAGTTAGGTACCTGGGTTACCGGCACCCAGGCCTTGAACTGTGGATTCACCTTGAACGGATAGGTGTGATCATCCAGAAACACCGTCAACAACTCACCGGAATGGATCAACATCGCATCCAGTTTGTTGCGTGCCAGCACCTGCTGCGCCCGTTGTTGCAACGTGGCGATATGCGCGTGATACAAGGTCTTCAGTGAATCCATTGACGTCTCTCCAGTGTCGCGAAATGGCCGCAAGTTTAGCATACCCCTTGTCCAGATGCCGAAGCCGGCGCAGCTGTGATCTTGTTAGCAAATAAGCACAGAGCCGTTTGCAAATAATTAACATCGCTCCCACACTCACGATCATCTGGTATGACCAGATCACCTTTCGCGGTTTCAGGAGACGCACATGCTCTACCAAGGCGCTAACCTTACTCTTCACTGGCTGGACGATGGCATCGCCGAGCTGGTTTTTGATGCTACAGGCTCGGTCAACAAGCTCGATACGCAAACGGTCGCCAGTCTGGGCGAGGCGATTGCGGTGCTGGAACAGCAGCCAGAACTGCGCGGCCTGCTGCTGAGCTCCGCTAAACCCGCCTTTATCGTGGGCGCGGATATCACCGAGTTCCTTTCTCTGTTTGATGCACCCACCGAAAAGCTGAGCCAGTGGCTGAGCTACGCCAACAGCATCTTCAACCGTCTGGAAGATTTACCTGTGCCAACCCTGGCCGCCATTGACGGCTATGCGCTGGGCGGCGGATGCGAATGCGTCCTGGCAACCGATCTGCGTATCGCCACTGCGGACGCCCGTATTGGCCTGCCGGAAACAAAACTCGGCATCATGCCCGGCTTTGGCGGCAGCGTGCGATTGCCGCGCCTGTTGGGTGCGGACAGCGCGCTGGAAATTATTGCGGCGGGCAAAGATGTCGATGGCAATGCCGCCCTGAAACTCGGTCTGGTCGATGCGGTCGTGCCGCGTGAGAAACTGCGCGAGGCGGGGATCACCATGCTTAAGGCCGCTGCCACTGATGGTAGCTGGCGCGCACGCCGTGCACCGAAACTGGCACCGCTGAAACTCAGCCCGATTGAAGCGGCGATGAGCTTCACGATTGCGAAAGCAATGGTGCTGCAGACCGCAGGTAAACACTATCCCGCTCCGCTGATGGCCGTAAAAACAATTGAAGCGGCGGCCAGCCTGGGTCGTGATGATGCGCTGAAACTTGAAACGGCGGCGTTTGTGCCGCTGGCGCAGTCTGATGAAGCCCGCGCCCTGGTCGGCATCTTCCTCAACGATCAGTACGTGAAAAGCCTGGCGAAAAAGCGTGGCAGCGAAAGCAGCGCACCCGCTCAGGCGGCAGTACTGGGCGCGGGCATTATGGGTGGCGGCATCAGCTACCAGTCTGCCTGGAAAGGCGTACCGGTCAGAATGAAAGATATCAACCCCAAAGCGTTGACGCTGGGGATGAATGAAGCCAGTAAGCTGCTCAATAAGCTGCTGGAGCGCGGCAAAATCGACGGCAGTAAACTCGCCAGTGTGATCGCTACTATTCAGCCCACCCTGGATTACGCCGGTTTTGACCAGGCCGATGTGGTAGTGGAAGCCGTGGTCGAGAACCCGCTGATCAAGGCCAAAGTGCTGGCGGAAACGGAACAGCACCTGCGTCAGGATGCGATTCTGGCCTCCAATACCTCAACCATTCCTGTCAGCCAGCTGGCGCAGACGCTGCAGCGCCCGGAAAATTTCTGTGGCATGCACTTCTTCAATCCGGTGCCGCGTATGCCGCTGGTTGAAGTCGTTCGTGGCGAGAAAACCAGTGAAGCGACACTGAGTAAAGTGGTGGCATGGGCCAGCAAAATGGGCAAAACGCCTATCGTGGTGAATGACTGCCCCGGCTTCTTTGTGAACCGGGTGCTGTTCCCCTACTTCGCTGCTTTCAGCCTGCTGCTGCGCGACGGCGCTGATTTCCGTCAGATTGATAAAGTGATGGAAAAACAGTTCGGCTGGCCGATGGGGCCTTCATGGCTGCTGGATGTGGTGGGCATCGATACCGCGCACCACGCGCAAAGCGTTATGGCCGATGGTTTCCCGGATCGTATGAAGCATGACTATCGCGATGCGATCGACCTTCTGTTTGATGCCGGTCGTTTTGGTCAGAAAAATGGCAAAGGCTTCTGGCGCTGGGAAGAGGATAAAAAGGGCAAGCTGAAGAAAGTGCCGGATGCGGAGGTGGATACGCTGCTGCAACAGGTCTGTCAGCCCGCGCGGGTCTTCAGTGATGAAGAGATCCTGAACCGTATGATGCTGCCGATGCTGAATGAGGTAGTACGCTGCCTGGAAGAGAAGATTATCGCCTCGCCCGCTGAAGCGGACATGGCGCTGGTCTATGGCCTCGGCTTCCCGCCGTTCCGTGGTGGTGCTTTCCGCTATCTCGATACCCTGGGCAACAGCAATGTGGTCGATCAGGCCCGGCGCTACAGCGCGCTTGGTGGCCTGTATGCCCTGCCTGCGCTGCTGGTGCAGAAAGCCCATCAGCATGAAAGCTGGTATCCCGCCGCCAAACCGATTGATGAAGCCGCGCTGAAAAGCGCCTGAGGGCAAAAAGATGGAAAATGTAGTGATTGTTGATGCGGTGCGCACGCCAATGGGACGATCAAAAGGCGGAGCCTTTCGGAACGTGCGCGCTGAAGATCTCTCTGCGCACCTGATGCGCGAAATCCTGAGCCGCAATCCGGCGGTGAATCCGGCATCTCTCGACGACATTGTCTGGGGCTGCGTACAGCAGACGCTGGAACAGGGATTTAATATCGCGCGTAACGCTGCGCTGCTGGCTGAAATCCCGCACTCCGTGCCGGCCACGACCGTTAACCGGCTGTGTGGTTCGTCAATGCAGGCGCTGCACGATGCGGCCCGCGCTATTATGGTCGGCGATGCCCAGTGCTGCCTGATTGGCGGTGTGGAGCATATGGGACACGTGCCGATGAATCACGGCGTGGACTTTCATCCTGGCCTGGGCCGCACCGTTGCCAAAGCCGCAGGCATGATGGGCTTAACTGCCGAAATGCTGGCACGTATGCATCATATCAGTCGTGAGCAGCAGGATGCATTTGCCCTGCGTTCGCACCAGCGTGCGTGGCAGGCAACCCGGCGCGGCGACTTTGCGACAGAGATTGTCGCCACCTGGGGTCACGACAGCGACGGCATCCTTAAGCGCTATGATTTTGATGAAGTGATCCGTGAAGAGACCAGCGCCGAAGGCCTGGCGGCGCTGAAACCGGCTTTTGATCCGGTGAATGGCACCGTCACGGCGGGTACGTCGTCGGCCCTGTCAGATGGCGCGGCCGCCATGCTGATCATGAGTGAATCACGCGCCCGCGAGCTGGGACTGACGCCGCGTGCCCGCATTCGCAGCATGGCCGTGGTGGGCTGCGATCCTTCGATCATGGGATATGGGCCGGTTCCGGCCAGTAAGCTGGCGTTAAAACGGGCGGGACTGAGCGTCAGCGATATCGACGTCTTTGAGCTGAACGAAGCCTTTGCTGCGCAGACACTGCCGTGCATCAAAGATTTAGGATTGCTGGAGTTGATGGATGAGAAAGTTAATCTGAATGGCGGTGCGATTGCATTGGGCCATCCGCTGGGCTGTTCCGGCGCACGCATCAGCACTACGCTGCTGAACATTATGGAACGTCGCGATGCCCGTTTTGGCCTTGCCACCATGTGCATCGGACTGGGACAGGGGATCGCAACCGTATTCGAGCGTCTGTAATACGTTGAGTTTTACTTTGTCAGATTTACCCGCCGTTAACCGGCGGGTTTTTTCTTTCTGCTACCGGGAATCAGATAAAGGCAAACGCATCGCCATACATCTGTGATTCCACTGCGCCACGCTCGGCACAGAAACGATCGCGGGCAATCTTCGCCATCTCAAAACGTCCGGCGATGTAGATCTCATGCTCACTCAGCGTGCTGAAGTCCTGCATCACTGCGGTCAGTACCGTACCAGAACGGCCCTGCCAGCCTGCTTCAGGCTGCTCGACGACCGGGATCACCTTCAGGTTCGGGTGCTTCACGGCCAGCGCATCCAGCTCATCCATATCGTAGAGATGCTTAAGCTCACGTCCGCCCCAGTAAATGGCGATGTCGCGCTCTGGCTGTTCCGCCAGCGCGGTGAGCAGAATTGAACGGGCATAGGAGAAACCGGTACCGCCTGCAATCAGGATCAGCGGTTTAGTGCTCTCTTCGCGCAGCCAGGCATCGCCGTGCGGCATATCAACCGTGATCTGGCGATCGTTACGGATGCGATCCATAACGGCCATGGCATAGAGGTTCAGATCGGACGCGCCGATATGCAGCTCGATGATGTCTTTTTCCATCGGCGTTGAGGCCAGTGAGAACGGACGCTTGTCGCGCTCATCCATCACTACCATCAGATACTGTCCTGCGCGAAAACTGAATTCCGCTTCAGGGATCAGGCGAACGCGATAGACCGTGTCGGTAATCGCCTCAACCGAAGTTACTTTACAGCTTAACGTTGTCATGCGTTCCCTCTGTCGGGTCGTCTTTATGGTTGTGCTCGCCATCAACGCTGTGGCGGCTGATCAAAAATACCTAGCTCATCCCAGATAGCATCAATGCGCGCGGTGACCGCCGGATCTTTAACGATGGGTGTGCCCCATTCGCGCTGCGTTTCACCTGGCCACTTATTAGTTGCATCCATCCCCATCTTTGACCCCAGCCCGGAAACGGGCGAGGCGAAATCGAGATAATCGATCGGGGTATTTTCCACTAATACCGTATCGCGGGCCGGATCCATACGCGTGGTTATGGCCCAGATCACGTCGTTCCAGTCACGCGCATTAACATCATCGTCACACACAATAACAAATTTGGTGTACATGAACTGCCGTAAAAACGACCAGACGCCAAACATGACACGTTTGGCATGCCCGGCGTACTGCTTTTTAATCGTTACGACCGCCAGCCGGTATGAGCACCCTTCCGGTGGCAGATAGAAGTCCACAATCTCCGGAAACTGCTTCACCAGAATTGGCACCAGCACTTCATTCAGCGCCACACCCAACACCGCAGGCTCATCCGGCGGCCGGCCGGTGTAGGTAGAGTGATAGATAGGCTTATGGCGCTGCGTAATATGTGTCACGGTAAACACCGGGAAGCTATCTACTTCATTGTAGTAGCCGGTGTGATCGCCGTAAGGTCCTTCTGGCGCCATATCGCCCGCTTCGATATACCCTTCCAGCACGATTTCAGCACTGGCTGGCACTTCCAGATCGTTCGACAGGCACTTCACCACTTCGGTTTTATTGCCGCGCAGCAACCCGGCAAACGCATATTCTGACAGCGTGTCAGGCACCGGCGTGACGGCACCGAGAATGGTGGCGGGATCGGCACCCAATGCCACCGAGACCGGAAAACGCTCACCCGGATGCGCTTTCGTCCACTCCAGATAATCAAGCGCGCCGCCACGGTGCGACAGCCAGCGCATAATCAGACGGTTTTTGCCGATCACCTGCTGCCGGTAGATACCGAGATTCTGCCGCTCTTTATGCGGGCCGCGCGTGACGGTCAGTCCCCAGGTAATCAGCGGTGCAGCATCGCCAGGCCAGCACTTCATGACCGGAATACGCGTCAGATCGACTTCATCGCCGCTGAACACCTCTTCCTGACAGGGTGCATTGCGCAGGCGTTTGGTCGGCATGTTCAGGACCTGCTTAAACTGCGGCATCTTATCGAACAGATCGCGGAAGCCTTTTGGCGGCTCCGGCTCTTTCAGGAAGGCCAGCAGTTTACCCACTTCACGCAGTGCGCTGACTTCTTCCTGGCCCATGCCCATGGCCACGCGCTTTGGCGTGCCGAACAGGTTGCACAGCACCGGCATGTCGTACCCTTTTGGGTTTTCAAACAGCAGAGCGGGGCCACCGGCACGCAGAGTGCGGTCGGCAATTTCGGTCATTTCCAGTTCAGGATCGATCGACTGGGTAATGCGCTTTAGCTCACCGCGCTGTTCGAGCAGCGCGAGAAAGTCTCTTAAATCGTGATATTTCATGCGGCTTTAGCTTTCCGGCCAGAGTGAGTCGGCCATTATAGGTCTGATTACGCGGAGTTGCTGAGGTTTATACGGCCACCTTAAATGCACTGAAAGGGAACCAGCGGTTGTAACGCACGGGCATCGTGATGACCCTGAATCGGCTCGCCGTGGCGAAACAGTTTAAAATCTTCGTTACGCACGCTGTGATAACGCAGCTGGTTGTCATGCAGGTGCAGAAAACTGCCTTCACGCAGTGCAATGACCGACTCCGTCGGGTTAACTGCACAGAACTCCGCCAGGCGTTCATCGCGGGTTTCGCCCATATGGCCGCTGACACTGGCATCCAGATAGTGGGGATTAATCTGCACCGGAAAGAGATCCAGCGCAGGTAATACCACGCTGCTGCGCACCGGCATATCGTTAGTGGTACGGATTGAGGGCGTTGCCACATTGCAGCCTGCGCTCCAGCCGACATAGGGTATCTGCCGCTCCCGCACCGCACGCTGAATCGCCCCGATCAGGCCCTGTTCATGCAGCATCTGATTCAGAAACCAGGTGTTGCCACCGCTGACTAAAATCAGCTCTGCCCGGACAATCGCGTCAGCTGGCGAAGCGAATGCCTGAACGCGCGCCACCTGAATTCCGAGAGAAGCACTGAGCTCGGCAGCACGTTGCTGCTGGTCGCCACGAATAATTGCGTAGGGGATCAGTACCGCCGACCGGATAGCGCGTCGGGCGATCATGGCGTGCAGCTGTGGCTGCGCATAGCCCAGCAGCGGCGCATCATCCGCCAGCCTGCCATTGCTCAACAGAAAGAGTTCCATCAGAGGATCCTTGTGCAGATGTGATGGTCATCGAGTCTGATACAGAGCAATAGCCGACGTCAATTACCCATCTATGCTTTTACCGCCATCCGGCATGTTAGGAAAAGTCTCAGTTTATTTTCGCTGCGGGGCGCTTTACCCTGCCCCTGCGCTATAACTCTGGCAGCAGGTTTGCTATTCTTAGCGTCCATTCAATGGGAGCCGTTATGGAAGCCTGGTACTTACTCTATTGCAAACGTGGACAGCTATTGCGCGCGAAGGAGCATCTGGAGCGGCAGGAAGTGCATTGCCTCAGTCCAATGATCGCTCTGGAAAAGATCGTGCGCGGTAAACGCACCACGGTGAGTGAGCCACTGTTTCCAAATTATCTGTTTATCGAATTCGATCCGGAAGCGATTCACACCACGACGATTAGCAGCACACGCGGTGTCAGTCACTTTGTACGCTTCGGCACCACGCCCGCAACCGTGCCGTCTGCGGTGATCGAAGCGCTGGAAACTGACGTTCCGCAAATCCTGCTGGATCCTGAAACCCCTCAAAGCGGCGATGAAGTTGTCATCACCGAAGGGACGTTTGAAGGGCTGCGCGCCATCTTTGCCGAACCGGATGGTGAGACGCGCTCGATTCTGTTGCTGAATCTGTTGAACAAGCAGGTAATGCGCAGCGTGGATAATAAGCAGTTCCGTAAGCTTTAAGCCAGTCTGAACAACGTCCGTGCATTCTGATCGATGCGGGTCGCCAGTTCCTCAGCACCCTCGTCCCGCCATGTCGCCACCTGATTAACAATATGCGGTAAAAAGCAGGGTTCGTTGCGGCGCGAAGGCGGACGCGGACGCATGTCGCGCGGCAACAGGTAGGGAGCATCGGTTTCCAGCAGCAGGCGTTCGGCCGGAATCAGCGGCAGCAGCTCGCGCAGTTCCAGACCCCGACGCTCATCGCAGACCCAGCCCGTAATGCCCACGGATAACCCCATCGCCAGACAGGCTTCCAGTTCGTCGCGCGTGCCGGTAAAGCAGTGGATCACCGCACCCGGCAGTTTTGGCAGCCAGGGTTCAAGCACCGCAGCGAAACGGGCATGGGCTTCACGGCAGTGCAGGAACACCGGCATGTTGAGTTCGGCCGCCAGCGCAAGCTGTGCGTCAAACGCATACTCCTGCTGCTCATGCGCCGACAGGTTGCGGTTGAAATCGAGCCCGCACTCACCGATAGCGACCACTTCCGGTTTTTCCGCCAACCGGCGCAGGGTGCTGGCGATCTCCAGCGACCATTCGCTGGCATGATGAGGGTGAACGCCCGCAGTAGACCAGCAGAAGCCGGGTTGAGCTTCAGCCAGTCGCTGAGCCTGCTGGCTCTCCAGCGCGTTGGTGCCGGTAATAAGCATGCCGGTGACGCCCGCATCACGCGCGCGTTTAACCACCTTTTGCCGGTCGGAGGCGAATTGCGTGCTGGTCAGGTTTACACCGATATCAAACATAATATTTCCCACTGGTTATAAACAAAAACCGCCCATCAGGGCGGTTTGGAGTGAACGCTTCCCGCCAGTGCGGGTAAGGCTGTCAGCGTCAGGCGTCGGTGTTCTCTTCCTCATCCTGTAAGCGTCGGCCTTTACCCACGTAGTACCGGGAAAAGAATACGCCGACTTCAAACAGGCAGTACATCGGAATAGCGAGCAAAGTTTGTGAAAAAACATCCGGCGGTGTGAGCAACATCCCGACCACGAAAGCCCCCACCAGAATATAGGGGCGCTTCTTCTTCAACTCTTCCGGACTGGTGATCCCGGTCCAGCACAGCAACACAATCGCTACCGGCACTTCAAACGCCACGCCAAATGCCATAAATAGCGTCATGACAAAATCGAGGTACTTAGAGATATCCGTTGCGACGGTGACACCAATTGGTGCGGTCTTGGTGAAAAAACCAAATGCCAGGGGGAAGACCACGAAGTAGGCAAAGGCCACACCGAAGTAGAACAGGAAGGTGCTGGAAAAGAGCAGCGGCATTACCAGCCTGCGCTCATGCCGGTAGAGCGCCGGGGCGACAAAGGCCCAGACCTGATAGAGGATCACCGGCACCGCAAGAAACACCGACACAATAATGGTCAGCTTAATCGGGGTGAAAAACGGTGAGGCCACATCGGTCGCGATCATACTGGATCCGACCGGCATCTGACTGATCAGCGGTGCGGCGACCAGCTGATAGATGTCGTTGGCGAAATAGACCAGTACCAGGAAAATGACCAGTACGGCAATGATGCAGTTCAGCAGGCGCTTACGCAGCTCAATCAGATGGCTGATGAGCGGTTGGGTATCTTCAACGGCCATTATCGTTCATCACTTGCAGAAGAGGAGGGTGCGGAATGACGCGCGGCATCACCTGCGGGAGCCTGTGCCGGTGCACTCGCCGCAGTGGCAGGCGCGGCAGAGGATTGCACAGCCGGAGCTGATGAAACTGCTGACGGAGCCTGTGCCGGAGACGTGGCGACTGCAGCAGGTGCCGCGGAAGGTTGCACCGCAGAGCCTGATGCTGAAGACGGACTCTGTGCCGCGGCACTGGCCTGATGCGCTGCTGAAGCTGGCGTCACCGAAGGCTCAGCGACAGCAGGCTCAGATGCCTGCACTGCATCAGAAGCCGCATGAGGCACAGGCCTGTGCTGAGCCGAGTGGATGGTGTTCGCCTCGTCTTCCTCTTTTTCAATGTCGATGCTCTGGCTGACCGAGCGCTTCATTGAATCCGCCGTTTTACGCAGCTCTTCCATCGACTCTTTCAGCTCAGGGGAGAGCGTGCCACGGCCCGCTTCTTCCACCTTTTTCAGGCTCTCCTGCAACTCCTGCAGCTTGAGCTCCTGCGCCAGTTCATGTTGTACATTGGCTGCCAGCGAGCGAATCGCCCTGATCCAGCCGACCACGGTTTTCACCGCGACCGGTAAACGTTGCGGGCCGAGAACAATCAGCCCGATAACGAACACCAATACCAGTTCACTAAAACCAATATCGAACACGGTTTACACCTGCTTGTCGTTCTTGGCGTCTTCTTTGTTAGCCGAAGTTTGCTGTTTGTCCGCCAGTGTTTTAGCCGCGAAGTCAGCGTCCTGCTCTTTCGGTTGATCTTTTTTGTCATCCTCGTCACTCATGGCTTTTTTGAAGCCACGAATCGAAGAACCTAAATCTGAACCCAGATTACGTAATTTGTTGGTACCGAACAGAAGAACAACAATCACGGCAATGATTAACAATTGCCAGATACTGATACCGCCCATGAGATAGCCTCTAATATTCTGTGAAAACGATAAGGTAATGCAGGACAGAGTGCCCTTTTTAACCGGGCTTTAGCCAGCGACATTACCTTTTTTTAAACAGACGTGACAATCAGTTTGTCTTACGCCAGCCGATTAACCAGGAGACGATTCCCGCTGCCATCAGCACCGCCGGGAAGAAGTCCCAGTCCGGTCGGGTGAGCAGCACCGCCGTTCCACTTAACAGCAACGTTGCACCGACGCCAAACAGGTATCGCGCCTGATGGTGACGGACGCGTTGCGCATTCATGTCGCCCACTAACTTATCAACGCTGTGCCGTAAGAGTTTGTGCTGGCGCATGCTGTCGTAAAAGAGTTCTGGCAACTCCGGTAACTTTTCAGCCCAGAATGGCGCTTTCTCTTTGACCGCACGAATAATAGCGGGCAAACCGACCTGATCCTTAATCCACTCTTCCAGGAATGGCTTAGCTGTCTTCCACAGGTCGAGCTGCGGATAGAGCTGACGGCCAATACCTTCTACATAGAGCAGGGTTTTTTGCAGTAATACCAGTTGCGGCTGCACTTCCATATTAAAGCGACGTGCAGTGTTAAACAGATTCAGCAGCACATGCCCGAAGGAGATCTCAGCCAGCGGTTTTTCAAAAATTGGCTCACAGACCGTACGGATCGCAAACTCGAAATCTTCAACGTTGGTATCAGGCGGCACCCAGCCTGAGTCAACGTGCAACTCCGCGACCTTACGGTAGTCACGGTTAAAGAAGGCGATGAAGTTTTCGGCCAGATAACGCTTATCTTCTTTGTTCAGCGAACCCACGATACCGCAGTCGATACCGATATATTGCGGGTCTTCCGGATGCTCGTAGCTGACAAAAATGTTGCCCGGATGCATATCCGCATGGAAGAAGCTGTCGCGGAAGACCTGGGTGAAGAAGACCTGCACGCCACGTTCCGCCAGCAGCTTCATGTTCACACCGTGACGCTCCAGTGTCGCTACGTCTGAAATCGGAATGCCGTAGATACGCTCCATCACCATCATGGTTTCGCTGCAGTAATCTGAATAGACTTCCGGCACATAGAGCATGCGGCTATCTTCAAAGTTCCGGCGCAGCTGAATGGCGTTGGCGGCTTCGCGTAACAGATTCAGTTCATCAAGCAGGGTTTTCTCATAATCGCGCACTACCTCGACCGGACGCAGACGACGGCCATCCGGCAGCAGACGCGGAACCCAGCGTGCCAGCCGATAGATAAGCTTCATGTCCGCTCGGATCACCGGCAGAATATCGGGGCGAATCACTTTGATGACTACTTTCTTACCGGTCGATTTCAGCGTGGCAGTGTGCACCTGCGCAATGGATGCCGACGCCAGTGGCTTGATATCAAAATCATCAAACCAGGTTTCAATCGGTGCGCCCATTGAGGCTTCAATCTGCGCTTTGGCTTTGACGCCATCGAACGGTGCAACGCGGTCCTGCAGGATCGCCAGTTGATCGGCGATCAGCGGCGGGAAAAGATCGCGACGCGTCGACAGCATCTGGCCAAACTTGATCCAGACCGGCCCAAGTTGCTCCATCGCCATGCGCATACGTGCACCGATCAGTTCCTGCTGATGCAGATTCGGTATCCAGAAAACCGAGCGACGCCACAGGCGAAACAGGAAAGTGAGGCGTGTCTGAGGAATCAGTTCATCAAGGCCATAGGTCAGAAAAACCTTCATGATCAGATATAAACGGCGGATCTCTCCAAAACTCATTTTGCCTCCAGCTGCGCCAGACGCGCATCAAGCGCCTCAAGCGAACGTTCCATCGCGTCGACCTCCTCAGAAAACCAGGCTAACTCCAGCGAGCCAGGCGCAACACGCCACTCTTCGGTAATGGCCTGTCCGAGATAATCCTGACGACGCTGCACTTCACCTTTTAAGAAGCGGAATGCCTGTTGTGAGCGCTGACTGATACCCTGAGCGGCGATATCGCCGATCCAGGGAGCCAGATATTCCGCCGGATCCAGCTCAGCCAGATCCATCAGCGCGGAGAACTGCTGCACCACCTGCAGGTCACCTTCAACCTGCAGCTCACCGCTGCGGATCAGCGGCGTCAGCTGCTGGCGATCGCGCAGCTTTGGCAGCGTTTTCAGCGAAGTAATCACCATGCAGTCACTGCGATCCTGCCAGTCCGCTAATACGTCCAGCTGCTGCTCACTGAAAACCAGCACCAGCGGATGCGAAAACTCACTCAGGCGCAGCGTCAGCACTTTGCCATTCAGGCGTTGCCGCGCTGCTTTCAGGCCACGATCGCGATAGAGAATACGGTTCAGCGCCGTTTCCAGACCCGCGGTAATCAAGGGCGTCAGGTTCATTACCATCTCACTCAGAACTTAAATCCACGATGCAGCGCAACAATGCCGCCGGTCATATTGGAGTAAGTGGTATTTTCAAAACCGACATCGTTCATCATCGCTTTCAGGGTCTCCTGATCGGGATGCATGCGGATCGATTCGGCCAGATAGCGATAGCTGTCTGCATCCTGCGCCACCAGTTGTCCGATGCGCGGCAGAATGTGGAAAGAGTAGGCGTCATACGCTTTGCTCAGCGGATCCAGAACGGGCTTAGAGAACTCCAGCACCAGCAGGCGTCCGCCCGGCTTAAGGACGCGGAACATAGAGGCCAGCGCCTTCTCTTTTTCCGTGACGTTGCGCAGACCAAAGGAGATAGTGATGCAGTCGAAATAGTTATCAGGGAAAGGCAGCGCTTCTGCGTTGGCCTGGACATAACTGACGTTGCCCACCACGCCCTGATTGCGCAGTTTCTCGCGGCCCATCTTCAGCATGGAGCTGTTGATATCCGCCAGTACAACCTGACCGGTTTCACCCACCAGGCGAGAGAATTTGGCGGTGAGATCGCCGGTACCACCCGCCAGATCTAACACGCGCTGACCGCGACGCACGCCGCTGCTGTCAATGGTAAAACGCTTCCAGATACGATGGACGCCAAACGACATCAAATCGTTCATCAGGTCATATTTTGCTGCTACGGAGTGAAACACATCCGCGACTTTGTCAGCTTTTTCGCTTTTGGCGACCGTCTGAAAGCCAAAATGGGTAGTTTCCTGCTGTGATTCATCTGCCATCGGTTTTACCTGCTCCACAAACAATACTTCCCGAAGTGTATCAGAGTCACGGAAGTCAGGCACGCTGCGCCCATACTATTCGTGGAGACGCCTCACACGCCTCTCACTCTCATCCGCATCCCTGTCGTCATCTGCGTCGTCAGCGGCCCGGCTTTCCGGCATGGCCCGTTCAGCCAGCTGAGGATTGATGGGTCGTTTGATCTCCACGCCCAGCGCACGAAATCCTTCCGTCTGCGCAATCAGGTTGCCGCGCCCTTCTGCCAGCTTTTTCATCGCCTCACGATAGCTGTTCTGCGCCTTATCCAGGCTGTGGCCAATGCCGCTCATGTCATCCACAAACAGTCGCATTTTGTCATAGAGGCGCGTGGCCCGGTCAGCAATACGCTGCGCATTGCGGCTCTGATGCTCATAGCGCCAGAGATTGTTAATGGTACGCAGCGCCACCAGCAGCGTGGTGGGACTGACCAGCATAATGTTCTGCTGCAGCGCCTCGCCAATCAACTCAGGCTGGCGGTCAATCGCCAGCAAAAAGGCCGGCTCGACCGGAATGAACATCAACACATAATCCAGCGACCGTAAACCGGGCAATTGTTGATAATCTTTTCGTCCCAACAGGCGAATGTGCGCCCGCATGGCGCTGACATGCTCCTGGATCGCCTGCTCACGTTCAATCTCATCATCCGCATTGAAGTAGCGTTCATAGGCCACCAGCGTCATTTTGGCGTCCACCACGACATCTTTGCCCTGCGGCAGACGCACAATGACATCCGGTTGCATCCGGCCCTGCTGTTCTGACTGGATGCTGACCTGGGTGTCATATTCGTAGCCTTCACGCAGCCCGGAAGCCTCCAGTACCCGGCTCAGCACGACTTCACCCCAGTTACCCTGAATTTTATTGTCGCCCTTGAGCGCTTTGGTCAGGTTAAGCGCCTCCTGTGCCATCTGCGCATTCAGCTGCTGTAACTGCCGGATTTCATGCGTCAGGGTGTGCCGTTCACGCGCTTCTGCACCAAAGCTTTCATGCACCTGACGGCGAAAGCCATCCAGCTGTTCACGCAGCGGACCAATCAGCCCGTCCAGACTCTGGCGGTTCTGTTCATCGACGCGACGGCCGCTGTTTTCGAAAATACGGTTAGCGAGGTTTTCAAACTGGGCGCTGAGGCGTTGCTCGCTGTTGGTCAGCAGGCGCTGTTTCTCTTCAGCGGCAAAACGGGTCTCTTCAAGGCGGATGGTCACTTCGCGCAGCTCTGCTTCCTGCGCGCTGTTAACCTCCAGCTGATTGCGCAGTTCACGATTAAGCTGTTCGCTTTCATTGCGCCAGTAATCGAGCTGTTGCAGGCGCTCATTGGCCCCGCTCAGCGCGCCATGAAGCTGACGCAGCTCCTGCTCACGCTGTTGCGTCTGCTGCTGAAGCTGTTCGATCTGCTGCTGCTGGCGCTGTTGCGCCTCTTCCTGCAGACGGCGCTCGGTCTGAAAACTGGCGACCTGATGGCTGGCACGTAACTGTGCCAGCATAAAGCCAATCCCCAACCCGGCAAGCGCCAGACAGGCGCTGATAATGATGTGCTGATCCATGATTTCCCCGCGACTCAGGCTGCTGAGGAAAAAGGTAGAGTCGCACTGTATGAATGTCCAGATAAATTTGCCGACATTCAGCGTCTTACAGGGCCGCTACCGTCAGCTTTCCAGCCTGCCACTCATCAATCAGGAAGAATGGCATCGGCAATAGCCACTCGCCGTTTTTAACCTGCGCCAGATAGTGCCAGGTTTTCTCGCCGGAGGTGATCGCGACGCGCTGTCTGCTCCCTTCAGGGGCGCTGGATTTACCGGTCATACTGGCAAAGCCGGCATTGCTGCCAACGTGGAAATGCGGCGTCTGCCAGCGCACCGGCGCATGATCAGGCCACGCCTGGGCCTGATGAAAATTGAACAGCTCATCATGGCTCAGGAGACTTTCACGCACTGTCGGCCATAACACCACTTTGAGGAAATATTGATCGGTGAAGCGCTGGCTGCCCTGATACTGTGCAATGAAATCACGCATCGCCTGTTCCACATTCAGGAAGACGCCGTGACAGCCGCCCCACATCCCTGCCAGCAGCAGTTCGGTATGGGAAAAGTAATCACGCATATGGTGGAACCAGTAAGGCGATGCCAGCCAGGCGTTAACCGCCGCCGCTTCGCGCTCTGAAAGCAGCGAGTCAGCATCGCGCACGATAAACCGCTTCACCGCCGGATCGTCGAGCACCAGAAAACGCCACAGGGTCGGAAACAGCGTTTTCTCGTGAGACATATCGACCAGCTGGACATGTGGCTGGTCCAGGCGCTGCCAGACATGCTGCGGCACGCTGTCATCAAGGTAGATGCGACAAACCCAGCCGGGATAGAACTCAGGCGCCATCTCAACGTTTTTAATCAGCGTTTCGCAATAGCGTGGCTGATCGCCATACAGGCAGAAGGCGATGACATTCTGATGCGGCTGGCTGAGATCGGCAGGCTCAGGTTGCGGAGCAGGAAACGCGGCACGCTGTCCCTGACTGAAACGCGCATCAGAGCGCATCAGTGACGCCAGACCAAAACGTGCCACCTCTTCCTTTTTATCCAGCCAGCCGCACACTTCGGTTAAGCCGTCCAGCCAGGTTTCAGAAGCTGTCGCCTGCACAGCGGGCGGTGACTGATAAATCTTCTGGTAGATTTTGTACGATTTATTGTACTGACCCAGACGCAGCAGGCAGAGCGCGTAGTCGCTCAGCACCTGCATCTGATTGGGCATGGAGCGCAAGACTTCTTCGCAGCATCGGGCAGCCAGCGCATGGTCACCCTGCTGCATGGCGGCGCGAAAACGTTCGGCGCTGCGTTCCAGACGGGCATTGATTGCCGCAGGGGTAGCGCCAGGGACAGGACGTCGGACAGGAATCGTATTGCGCATAAACACTCTCAGGTTTCACTGATGTTACGCGCCGTTAACTACCGGCAACAGGTTTTGAGTCTGGACAAAAAACCTGCTGCCAGACGCGGTCGTTATAATAAACGACGCGCCGCTTCGACCACAATCTTCACTGCGTCACTTTCTGTCTGCTTCATGGAGGCCGCATCCGGGATCTCTTTCTGAGTACGGTTCACAATCACGCCCGCGACCATGCCGGCCCGCAGACCCTGGCTGGCGCACATGGTTAACAGCGTTGCAGATTCCATCTCATAGTTGAGAACGCCCATCTCCTGCCACTCTTTCATCGATCCTTTGAAACGACTGACGACGCGGCCTGAAACAGTGTCGTAGCGCTCCTGGCCCGGATAGAAAGTGTCAGAAGAGGCGGTGATGCCAATGTGGGTTTTCGCGCCACAGGCTTCAGCGGCGGCAACCAGTGCGGTGGTGCAGGCGAAGTCAGCGACAGCCGGGAATTCCATCGGGGCAAAATGCAGGCTTGCTCCGTCCAGGCGAACGGACGCAGTGGTCACCAGCACATCGCCGACGTTAATGTGTGGCTGGATAGCACCTGTGGTACCGACACGCAGGAAGGTACGCACGCCAAGCTGCGCCAGTTCTTCGACCGCAATCGATGTAGAAGGACCGCCGATGCCCGTTGAGCAGACAATGACCGGCTTGCCATCAAGTTTTGCCAGCCAGGAGGTAAATTCACGGTGTGAGGCGAGATGCGTGGCATCTTCCATCAGTCCGGCAATTTTCTTCACACGTTCCGGGTCGCCCGGCACAATCGCCAGGGTCGCGCCCTGCAGATCGGCTTTTGTCAGGCCAAGATGGAAAACGTCAGACTGTGTCATTTTCAGACTCCTGTTAAGGGAAGGTAGCACGCCACTCTACGCCAGCACGCCCGATAAATATGTGACAGCATTCACTTAAGAAAATGAAAGTTACATTTCATGGAAGATAAAATGTGATTTTAGTCACAAAATTATGTCTTATTCGTCCGGATAGCCTTTAGCGAGGCTGTGTCAGGGCCGGCGCAATGTTAAAGAGGTGGATGATTTTATTCGCTGCTGATTCTGTTACCTGACACCTGGACGCATACGCTTTACGGCCAGGCTATAGTTACGTGATTGCGCAAATGCTTGCACGGAGAGAATAATGAAACCCAGTGACAATATGGCACAAAAACCGGCGACGGGCGGCTTTGCCCCTGCCGTGCAGCCCACCGCCTCTACTACCATTATTACCCAAAGCCCGGCCATTCACTCAGGTGAAACCTCAGTGCCCAGCCAGGGCGAAAACATGCCGGCATTTTTTGCAAAACCGCACTCAGCGGAAGGCCCGTTGCCTGTGGTGCTGGTGGTGCAGGAGATCTTTGGTGTCCATGAGCACATCCGGGACATCTGCCGCCGTCTGGCACTGGAAGGCTATCTGGCGATTGCTCCTGAGCTCTATTTCCGCGAAGGCGACCCGACTGAGTATAACGATATCCCGACGCTGTTCAGCGAACTGGTCAGCAAAGTGCCGGATACGCAGGTACTGGCCGATCTCGATCATGCCGCTAACTGGGCAGCACGTAACGGCGGTGATATCCGTCGCATGGGCATCACCGGTTTTTGCTGGGGTGGCCGCATCACCTGGCTCTACGCCGCGCATAACCCACAGCTACGCGCCGCGGTTGCCTGGTATGGACGATTAATCGGCGAGCGCACGCTGAAGCAGCAGAAGCATCCAATTGATGTTGCGGTCGATCTAAGTGCGCCGGTGTTGGGTTTGTATGGTGGTCAGGATGACGGCATTCCACTGGAGAGCGTCGAGCAGATGCGTCAGGCGCTGCATGCCGCCAATGCGACCGCCGAGATCATCGTCTATCCCGAGGCGGGGCACGCGTTTAATGCTGACTACCGTCCGAGTTACCATGCTGAATCAGCCAATGATGGCTGGCAGCGGATGCTGGCCTGGTTCAGGCAGTATGGCGTGGCATCAAAATAAATGAACAAGGGGCGCTTCTGCGCCCCTGTTTTTGCCACTTAGACCAGATTTCCTACGCCGTCTCACCACGCAGTTTCTTCGCCGCCTTCACCATATTGGCCAGCGCCTGACGTGTTTCCGTCCAGCCACGCGTTTTCAGACCGCAGTCCGGGTTTACCCACAGACGCGCTTCCGGAATCCGTTTCGCTGCCTTCAGCAACAGCGCCTCTATCCACGCCACGCTGGGAACATTGGGCGAGTGAATGTCATAGACGCCGGGGCCGATTTCATTCGGATACTCAAAGTCTTCAAACGACTCCAGTAAGTCCATATCAGATCGTGAGGTTTCAATCGTGATCACATCCGCATCCAGCGCCGCAATGGCATCCATGATGTCGTTGAACTCGCAGTAACACATATGCGTGTGAATCTGGGTTTCATCCCGCGCCACCGCCGCATTCAGTCGGAACGCCTCCACAGCCCAGTTCAGATAGTCCGCCCACTCAGACTGATGCAGTGGCAGACCTTCACGCAGTGCAGGCTCATCGATCTGAATAATACCAATGCCTGCTTTCTCCAGGTCTTCCACTTCGTCACGCAGCGCCAGCGCGATCTGCTTCGCGATGATTTCCCGTGGCACATCTTCACGCGGGAATGACCAGCACAGAATCGTCACCGGGCCGGTCAGCATTCCTTTTACCGGCTTGTCGGTCAGCGACTGCGCATACTTCGCCCACTCAACGGTGATCGCCTCTGGACGACTGACATCGCCGATGATCACAGGCGGTTTCACACAGCGGGAGCCGTAGCTCTGTACCCAGCCATTCTGGGTAAAGACAAATCCCTCCAGATGCTCGCCGAAGTATTCAACCATGTCGTTGCGTTCCGCTTCACCATGCACCAGCACATCCAGTCCCAGCCGCTCCTGTTCGGTAATCGCCTGTTTTATGTGCTCCGCGATGCCGGTGCGGTAATGGTTGTTGTCGAGACGGCCCTGCCTGAAGTCGAGGCGCAGGCCGCGAATTTCAGTGGTCTGCGGAAATGAGCCGATGGTGGTAGTGGGCCAGGCGGGGAGATTGAAACGCTGACGCTGCAGCACTGCCCGCACCGGGTAGGCGTTCTGGCGCTCACTGTGCTGCGGCGCAATGGCCTGCAGCCGCTGGCCCACCGCCGCGTTATGCACGCGGCGGGAGTGAGCGCGGGCGTGCACCGGTGCGCTCCAGGCGTCCAGCAGCGTCGCATCATTGTTATTCAGTGCCTGACTCAGCAGCGAGAGCTCCGTACATTTCTGCAGCGCAAAGGCGAACCAGCTTTTGACCTCATCATCCAGACGGGTCTCGACGCTGAGGTCGATTGGGCTGTGCAGCAACGAGCAGGAAGAGCCGATCCACAGCTGTTGACGCTGGGTGATGAGCGGTTGCAGACGGCTGAACCAGCGGCTCAGATCGGCGCGCCAGACATTACGCCCATTGATCACCCCCAGCGACAGCAACCAGCTGGCGGGCAGTTGCTGATTCAATTGCTCAATATCATCGCAGCCATGGACCAGATCGACATGCAGACCCTGTACCGGGAGCTCACGAATGACATCAATGTTCTGGCCGATACTGTCAAAATAGGTGGTCAGCAGCAGCCTGCTCTGCCCCTGCAAGGCGTCATACGCCGGTTTAAAAGCGTCGCGCCACGTCTGCGGCAGCTCAAGCGCCAGGGCGGGTTCATCGATTTGAACCCAATCGATGCCGCGCTTCGCCAATTCTGCCAGCACCTGCTGGTAAACCGGCAGAATCCTTTCCAGCAGCGACAGACGTTCAAAAGGCTCACCTTTAACTTTACCCAGCCACAGATACGTCACGGGTCCCAGCAGTACCGGTTTGATGTTGTGGCCCAGCGCCAGCGCCTCATCCACCTCATCCAGTAGCTGAGTCCAGGTCAGTTTAAAGGTCTGGCCCTGAGTAAATTCCGGCACCATGTAGTGATAGTTGGTGTTAAACCATTTCGTCATTTCTGCCGCCGCCGCAGGCTCGCCAGTCGGCGCACGACCGCGCCCCACACGAAACAGCGTGTCGAGATCAACGGTCCCTTCTTTGTTCTGATGACGCGCGGGCACGTTGCCCAGCAGCAGGCTGGTAGTCAGCACATGATCATACCAGGCAAAATCGCCGACCGGCAGCAGATCGACGCCCGCCTCTTTCTGTTGTTGCCAGTGTCGCGCACGCAGCTCGCGGCCCGTCGCCAGTAGCGCCTGCTTCGTGCTGTCGCCCGCCCAGTAACGCTCCAGGGCTTTTTTCAGTTCACGACGCAGACCAATACGGGGAAAGCCGAGGGTATGGTTCAGGATAGTCATATGCTGTTCTCCAGATAATCTTTCACTTTGGCTTAAATGGGCAGCCAAAGATGTTTAGCCGTCCAGATGTTTACACTGCTATACTCTGCGGGTACTGTATGTTGCTCAAGCGCAATATGTTCATTTTCGATGTGAAGGACTCTCATGATCGAACTCAAGCACCTGCGGACGCTTCAGGCTCTGCGCAATACGGGATCGCTGGCGGCAGCAGCAGCCCAGCTTCATCAGACGCAATCGGCGTTGTCTCACCAGTTCAGCGATCTGGAGCAGCGGCTGGGATTCCGCCTGTTCGTCCGTAAAAGTCAGCCACTGCGCTTTACGCCGCAGGGCGATATTCTGCTGCAACTGGCAGAGCAGGTGCTGCCGCAGATTCAGCAGGCGTTGCAGGCCTGCCATGAGCCGCATCAGACCACGCTGCGGGTGGCGATTGAGTGTCACAGTTGCATTCAGTGGCTGACGCCCGCGCTGGATAAATTCCGTCAGAGCTGGCCGCAGGTCGTGATGGATTTCAAATCAGGCGTAACCTTTGATCCGCAGCCTGCTCTGCAACAGGGTGAGTTGGATGTAGTGCTGACCTCCGACATTCTGGCGCGCTCTGGCCTGTTCTACTCGCCGATGTTTGATTATGAAGTACGGCTGGTGCTGGCGACGGATCACCCGCTGGCGCAGGTTGAGCAGATTTCGCCGGAAGATTTAGCCGATGAAGTGTTGATGATCTATCCGGTACAGCGTCAGCGTCTGGATATCTGGCGTCACTTCCTGCAGCCCGCTGGCGTCAGTCCGGCCCTGAAAAGTGTGGATAACACCCTGCTGATGATTCAGATGGTGTCGGCACGAATGGGGATTGCCGCACTGCCGCACTGGGTGGTGGAGAGTTTTGAGAAGCAAGGTCTGGTCGTGACGCGCACACTGGGTGATGGGCTCTGGAGCCGTCTTTATGCAGCCGTACGCGAAGGGGAACAGCGTCAGCCGGTGCTGGAAGCCTTTATCCGCTTTGCCCGACAGCACGCCTGTGAGCATCTGCCATTTGTGCGCGACGCCGCGCTGGCCGGTACGGTGTTACAGCGGTAATCTGGCGGGCACAAACCTGCGCGAACGCGGGCAAAATCCCCTATAATGCGCAGCCTGTCGACTGACCATGAGAAGATCTCACCATGACTAACAATGATATTCTGCGCAGCGTGCGCTACATGCTCAACCTGAGCGATGCCAAAATGGTGGAGATTTTTGCGCTGGCAGAATGTGACGTGCCGCTGGCGGATATTCAGGCGTGGCTGAAAAAAGATGACGATGCAGCGTTCCGTCCCTGCCCCGATGTGCTGATGGGTTATTTCCTGAATGGCCTGATCTTTTACCGTCGCGGCAAGAGTGAAGACGCGCCCGCCCCGTCGATTGAGCGCAAGATGACTAACAATATCTTCATGAAAAAACTGCGCATCGCTTTCGATTTGAAAACCACCGATATCCCTGACGTGCTCAAACGCGTAAACTTTACCGTTTCGCAGGCTGAAGTCGGCGCGATTTTCCGCAAGCCTGATCATAAAAACTACCGCGAGTGTGGCGATCAGATTCTGCGCAACTTTCTGAAAGGCATGGCGATGATTCAGCGTCCGTCACAAGCCCCGCGCGATAAATAGAGGCCTTACGGCAGCGATTATTTTCTGAAAGATCAGAGATCCCATAATGCGGCCTTTAAAAATATTACTATTTATTTCTCAATATTTCCTGATGCATGATTGATTCTGGCGGGGCGCAATCAAAGCCTGATTCGCACCCTGCCGGGTTAACTTTCAATCATTCAATCAGGAAGAAATATGCGTGAATTAACTCATTTTGAAACAAGCCAGGCCAGCGGTGCAGGAACAGAAAGTGCCAGTACGGACGTTGTGCAGTTAAGCTCCGTTAATAAAAACAGTCTGCTGGTTAATAAAATATTCCGGGTACTTAATGGATTATTTGGCATGAAGATACCTTATCTGAAATAACCAGACAGAGTGAGTAAGTGATAATGATCGTCCAGCTCATTAAAGGCTGGAGTCGGATCACGGCGTCGAGTGTCCATCGCAGAGAAGCAACTCACACTTTACGCCGTCTTTAAATGACAAACCCTTTCTTCAGGCAAAACACACCCGACAACCCGCAAAGTCACTTCTGACCGCGCCCCACCACCCAGCGCTTATGCACCCACAGCGAGGCAATGATCACCAGCGCGCCCGCAATAAAGCTCGGCCAGTGCGGTTTCTCCTGCCAGATAGCCAGATTCACCAGCAGCCCGGCGGGAACGTGCATGTTATTCATAATGCCCAGCGTACCGGCATCGACCTGCGTCGCCCCGTAGTTCCACATAAAATAGCCAAGACCAGAAGCCGCAACGCCCAGCCACACCAGAATGCTCCACTGCAATGAGGTGGTCGGCAACTTCTGTGGATTGCCCCAGGCACACCAGGCAATCACCGCAATCAACACCGCCCCCAGATAGAACCATGAGAAGGCCGTATGCTGCGGCATGGGACGGGTCTCCTGCAGACGCTTATAACCCACCATGCCTGCCGCGAAGCAGATGTTTGCCAGTTGCACTAACAGCAGACCAAACCAGAAATGATCGCTGACTTTGTCATAACGAATAATCGCCGCACCCGCCACCGCCAGTAACGCACTGAAGATATAGCCGATGCGCAATGGACGACGGCTGATCAGATCGTAAATCAGCGTCACATAGAGCGGTGTCATTACCGTAAACAGCAGGAATTCTGACACGCTAAGGTAGAGATAGGCTTCGAAGCTCAGCAGATACATTACGCCCAGTTGCAGCATCCCCACCAGCATATACAGCAGTAGCGTTGAAGGGCGGTAACCTCGCCAGCGCAGGAAAGGCAAAAACACCAGCGCAGCCAGCGCCAGACGCATCAGCACAGAGAACCAGCTATCCACCTGACCAGCGAGATATTCGCCAATCAGGCTGAAGGAAAAGGCCCACAGAATGGTGGTAATAATCAATAAAAACACGGCAACGACCCCGAAATTAACAGGCCGACAGTGTAAACAATGTGCCGCCGTCAGGCTGTGAAATCTGGTTGACATCTGATTATAAACCAGGCGATTAAAAAGCCGACCGGATACCCTGCTTACACTTCCTGACATATCAATCGACAGAATAGGTTTTCAGCCACATAAAATGCGCGAAATGATCCATCAGATGATCACTTCCGCTCCTGACTGTAATAAAACTGTAACAAATGTGTCATTCATCACAGTAACGTTGCGCAACTAACACTATTCTTTGCGCGAAATGGAACATTCTGCATCCATTTTGTTCTGCACTTTCCTGCTCCAACCTGCCGGGAATGAAAAACCATAATGTGCCCTGGAGGGCCTCACTGATGCTGAGCATTTTTAAACCTGCACCACGTCAGCCGCAGGTAGCGGAGGATCACGTTGATCCGCTCTACCGTCGTCTGCGCTGGCAAATTTTCATCGGGATCTTTTTTGGTTATGCGGCCTATTATCTGGTCAGAAAAAACTTCGCACTCGCCATGCCCTATCTGGTGGAGCAGGGTTTTTCACGTGGCGATCTCGGCTTTGCCCTGTCCGGCATCTCCATTGCCTACGGCTTTTCAAAATTCATCATGGGCTCGGTCTCTGACCGATCAAACCCGCGCGTCTTCTTACCGGCAGGCCTGATTCTGGCCGCAGCAGTGATGCTGATTATGGGATTCGTCCCCTGGGCGACCTCCAGCATCATGGTGATGTTTGTGCTGCTGTTTATCTGTGGCTGGTTTCAGGGCATGGGCTGGCCACCCTGTGGACGAACCATGGTTCACTGGTGGTCGCAGAAGGAGCGCGGAAGGATCGTTTCGGTCTGGAACTGTGCGCATAACGTGGGCGGCGGTATTCCGCCGCTGCTCTTCCTGCTGGGTATGGCGTGGTTCAACGACTGGAAAGCGGCGCTCTACATGCCCGCCTTTGGCGCGATTGCCATCGCGATTCTGGCCTTTGCGCTGATGCGCGATACCCCGCAATCCTGTGGCCTGCCACCGATTGAAGAGTACAAAAACGACTATCCGCCCGACTACGATGCCAGCCACGAAGAGGAGCTGACGGCAAAACAGATCTTCATGAAGTATGTGTTGCCGAACAAGCTGCTGTGGTACATCGCGCTGGCCAACGTTTTTGTCTATCTGCTGCGCTACGGCATCCTCGACTGGTCACCAACCTATCTGCGTGAAGTCAAACACTTCACGCTGGATAAGTCGTCCTGGGCCTACTTCCTGTATGAATATGCGGGGATTCCGGGGACGCTGCTGTGTGGCTGGATGTCGGACAAAGTGTTCCGGGGTAATCGTGGTGCGACCGGCGTGTTCTTTATGACGCTGGTGACCATCGCAACCGTGATCTACTGGCTCAACCCGGCGGGCAATCCTGGCGTCGACATGGCTTGCATGATCGTGATTGGCTTCCTGATCTACGGTCCGGTGATGCTGATTGGTCTGCATGCGCTGGAGCTGGCACCGAAAAAAGCAGCGGGGACAGCGGCGGGCTTTACCGGCCTGTTCGGTTACCTGGGTGGCTCGGTCGCGGCCAGCGCCATTGTCGGTTACACCGTCGATTACTTCGGCTGGGACGGCGGCTTTATGGTGATGATTGCGGGCTGTGTGCTGGCGGTTATTCTGCTGTTACTGACCATGGTCAGCGAACACAAACACAAAAAGACTCTCGCCTGACGGTAGTAAACAAGGGCCGGCTATCCGGCCCTTGTTTACGCTGACGGCTTAAGCCAGATAGAGCGTGCGCAGCGTCTGCGGCACCGCATCATCGGCATTCGAACCAATCACATCCAGCTCCGGCAGCGTATCTTTTAAGCGCTGATGGGCGTTCTGCATGATATAGCCCTTGCCCGCCATGCTCAGCATCTCCACATCATTCATACCGTCGCCAAAGGCAATGCAGCTCTCCAGCGAGTGACCCAGCGTTTTCGCGACCGCTTCCAGTGCATGTCCTTTCGACACGCCGCCCGCCATGACCTCCAGACAGGTTGGCAGCGAGAAACTGACGTTAACCCGATCGCCCCAGCGCGCTTCAATCGCCTGCTCCATCGGGATCAGATGCTCGGGGTTTTCGCAGGTGAAGAAGACCTTGCTGATGTTGCTGGTTGGTAGCAGACCTGGCTCGTAGACCTGATAGTTGAAGACTGACTCACGAAAATAGTCCTGCTCAGCCGGGCTTGAACGGCTGACAAACCACTCATCATCGCGGTAAACGTGCGTCAGAATATCGCTGTGATGATACTGCAGGCCAAACAGGTCGCTGGCGATATCCTCATCCAGATTATGACTGAACACCAGTTCGCCCTCTGCGTTGTGTACGCGCGCACCGTTCGAGGTGATCATATAGGCCGGAATCGCCAGGCTGTCGCGCATCTGTCCGACATCGATATGATGACGGCCGGTGGCGAAGACAAAGTGAATATCCTTAGCGACCAGCTGCTGCAGCGTTTCACGTGCAAAAGGGGTCAGGCGATGTTCGGGAGAAAGCAGCGTGCCATCCAGATCGGATGCAACGATGTGATACATGAAAACCTCGGGTATCTGGTTCTGCCGGTTTTTACCGGTCGGATAAATAACGTCAGTGGTGCGATGAAAAAAAGTCGACCACTGCATTGAGTGCTTCGGCACGCATCTCATCTTTTTCAAACAGAATCTCGTGACGCGCGCCGTCGATCACCCGTGGCTTATTACCTTCACACGGATGACCCGCCGCAGCCATCGCAGCACAAAACAGATCCTGCGAACGGTTGTCGACCACCCGATCGTCGCTCGCCTGTAGCAGCAGCAGCGGCGTAGTGATCTTATCCACCTGACTGATGATGTTGCGCCCCGCATGGATGCCTTCGCGTACCCAATGGTAGGTCGGTCCGCCCACACGAATCGCAGGATCGTCCGCATAAAAGCGCAGGTTACGCCGGTAACGCTCGGTGCTATGGGTCAGCCGGTTAATGCCAAACGGATGCGCGCGCCAGCGTCCGGTGCCGAGCGCATAGCCATCGCGTAAGGCTGGACGCTTCTCCGCCCAGTCCAGGATACGATGAGCCAGAAAAGAGGGCAACGGTAAGGCGATGCCAAACATCGGTGCCACCAGCGCGACGGCATGAAACGCCTGCGGCTGACGCGCCAGAAACAGCGTTAAGATTGCGCCACCCATTGAGTGAGCCAGCGCATAGCGCTGCTGATAATGACCGCTGACGATCTCTTTCAGGTAGAGCGTTTCAAGATCGTCCACGTAATGCGTAAATTCCGCCACGTGACCGCGGTGTGAATCTTCCAGCAGGCGATCGGAGCGCCCCTGACCGCGATGATCCAGGATCACCACATCAAATCCGCAGTGAAACAGATCGTACGCCAGCTCAGGATATTTTATGTAACTCTCGATGCGTCCCGGCACAATCAGGATCACACGCTTGTGTTGCGGCGATGTGAAGCGAACATAACGCAGCGTCAGATTGCCGACGCCGGTAAACTCAAGCTCCTCACGACTGTGCCAGAAATCGAGCAGCGGCCCGGTGGCGAAGGCAGCAAAGGCTTTTTCCCGTCGCAGCCAGCTGGCTTTGTGTTGATTCATTCGCCCTCCTGATGACCGGATACAGAGTCCTGAACGCCCTGCGCGGGCCGTAGCGCCGCGCTTATTTCTGGCGTATTGTGTCACAAATTCGCGACTAAAGAGAGCCTGACCCATGACCATCGAATGGTGGCTGACCTACCTGCTTACCACCACAATTCTCAGCCTGTCGCCGGGTTCCGGCGCAATCAATACCATGAGTACCGGTATCAGCCACGGCTATCGCGGCACGGTGGCTTCTATCTCTGGCCTGCAGGTCGGCCTGGCATTGCACATTGTGCTGGTCGGTATCGGGCTGGGCGCACTGTTTTCGCAGTCGCTGCTGGCGTTTGAAATTCTGAAATGGGCCGGTGCGGCCTATCTGGTCTGGCTGGGTATTCAGCAGTGGCGCTCGGCGGGTGGCATCGATCTGGATGCGGTCGCTAAAGCGATGCCGCGCCGTCGCCTGTTCAAACGTGCCGTGCTGGTTAATCTGACCAATCCGAAAAGTATCGTTTTTCTGGCGGCGCTTTTCCCGCAGTTTATCCAGCCACATCAGCCGCTGTTTATGCAGTATCTGGTGCTGGGCGTGACGACCGTGGTGGTCGATATCATCGTGATGATTGGCTACGCCACGCTGGCAACGCGCATTGCTGGCTGGATTAAAGGGCCAAAGCAGATGAAGTTAATGAACCGTATTTTCGGTGGTCTGTTTATGGCGGTGGGCGCACTGCTGGCCAGCGCCAGAAAAATCGCTTAAGACTTTACGCGCCGACACACTGAGGTCGGCGCGAACACTCCCTGTTTAATCCCTTCTTGCCGGGCACCATTAAGGCGCAGTCAGCGGCACCGCACGTAACACAATGATACCCGGTTTAGACTGCATATATTCACTCAACGGCGTATCGACAACCCTGCGATTAACGGCCAGTGATGAGGCGTTCCTGAACCACAATTGCCCATCATGCCGGACGGCAATCCCGGCATGCGAGACATCCAGCCCCTGAGCGGGCGTATAAACTCCGATGTAATCGCCAGTCTGAATCTGCTTCAGCACCTTTGGTGTGATCGCCCGGGCCGGAATGTAGGTAATGCGGCGAGGAATCACACCCAGACCGGGCAGCCTTTCTTTTCCGCTGGCCTGACGGTTCAGTTGCTTCACTACCGTCATCGCATCCGGGGTGAGTGTGCTTGTTATGTCATCGGCATTGCGCGGGTTCTCAGCGAACCAGTCGGTGAAAAAGTGTCGGCGTTTCAGGTAGCTGACCTCACCGTCAGCGTAGCGGGTCCGAATCAGGTTCGCCTCAAAGCTGGCGCGGTCGTGGCTGCGGCTCAGCGCCTGGACGTAATCAAGCAGCGTGAAACAATCCACCCCATTGAAATTGATCACCAGCGCTTCCGGCGTATCAGGCGAGCCGATCAGCGTATCCGCCTGGTAGGGCGTACCGAGAAACGCGGCGGAAATCTGGCTAATCCTCTCGCCCTGTGGCTGCTCTGACGCCGGAAATGTCTGCGCAAGGATAGCCGGAACACTATCTACTTCTGCCGTTTCAGAAACGCGATTTTGGGCAGCATCAGGGGAAGCGCAGGCGCTGATACAGGCCGCGATAAACAATAGTAAAAGGGGTTTTACTCGCATCATCCTCTCCATGAAAAAATAGTCCGTCGACACGACCATACCGGAGGTGATGGTTTCATTAATTAACGAATGGTGACTATTTATCTGCGGTTGCAGCAGAGGGGCATCGTCGGGTACAGATTGTGACAGTCGTCACGCAGATGAAGTTCAGAGGAAGTAACAGGAGGTGAAATGACTGCCGGATGCGCAGCGCGCTCTCCGGCATAAGGGCTTAACGCGAAATTATCAGGTGGATACCAAAACCGGCGAACAGCACGCCAGCCATACCATCCACCCACTTCGCCAGTCGCTGATACTTCGCGCGGATCCACGGCAGCGCAAAGATAGCCGCCACCAGCGTAAACCAGGCAAAGGTTTCACCGACAATCAGCAGGAACAGACCCCAGCGCTCTGCTGAGCCAACATCGTCACCCACAAAGAGCGAGAAGACGCTGCCGAAGTAGATAATCGCTTTAGGATTCGACAGGTTGGTCAGCAGGCCCTTGAGAAAGCTCATGCCGCGTTTCGGCAGCTCTACCACCGGCTCATCCTGCTGCGGCTGCCTATGACGCTGACGCGCCGAGCGCATCAGCTGCCAGCCCATCCAGAGCAGATAGAGGCCACCGCCAACCATGATGATCTGATGCAGCCACGCCATTTTTTCCAGGATCAGATGCAGGCCCATCAGCGCCACGCCTGCCCAGACCACAATTCCCAGGGTAATGCCCAGCACCCCCATCATCGCCTCCTTGCGTGATCGGCTGGCGGCGGTCTGTGATACAAAAAAGAAGTCGGGGCCGGGGCTCATCAGCGCCACCAGATGTACCAGCGCCACGGTTGCGAATAACATCAGCATGATTAGTGTCCTTTACTCTTCATCATCAAGATGCTCTTTGATCATCACCAGGAAGGGTTTGCCAAAGCGCTCCAGTTTGCGGTGACCCACGCCGTTGACGCTAAGCATCTCGGACGCGCTGACCGGCATCTGTTCTGCCATCTCTATTAGTGTGGCGTCATTGAACACCACGTAAGGCGGAATATTCTCTTCATCGGCGATCGCTTTTCGCAGCTTACGCAGTTTGGCGAACAGTTTGCGATCGTAGTTACCACCGTGAAACTTCGCCGGACCGCTGCTCTTTGTTTTCGCGGTAATTAAACGCGGCACGGCCAGCATCAGTGGCACTTCACCGCGCAGCACCGGTCGCGCTGCTTCGGTCAGTTGCAAAGCCGAGTGCATAGCGATGTTCTGCGTCACCAGTCCCAGATGGATTAACTGACGTAACACGCTGACCCAGTGTTCGTGGCTCTGATCTTTGCCCAGTCCATAGACCGGCAGCTTGTCATGGCCCTGCTCACGGATACGCTGGTTGTTGGACCCGCGCAGCACCTCAACGATATAGCCCATGCCGAACCGCTGGCCCACGCGATAGATACCGGAAAGCGCTTTTTGCGCTTCAACCAGGCCGTCATACCGTTTTGGCGGATCAAGGCAGATATCGCAGTTGTCGCACGGCTGCTGGCGACCTTCACCAAAGTAATTCAGCAGCACCAGGCGGCGGCATGTCTGGGCTTCAGCAAACGCGCCCATGGCGTTGAGCTTGTGGCGCTCAATATCCTGCAAGGGTCCCGGCACTTTCTCTTCCAGGCATTTACGCAGCCAGGCCATATCGGCTGGATCGTAGAGCATCATCGCTTCGGCGGGCAGACCATCACGTCCGGCTCGTCCGGTTTCCTGATAATAGGATTCGATGTTGCGCGGAATATCGAAGTGGACCACAAAACGGACGTTGGGCTTGTTGATGCCCATACCAAAAGCCACGGTTGCCACTACGATTTGCAGATCGTCACGCTGGAACGCTTCCTGCACGCGGGCACGCTGTTCGCTGTCGATGCCGGCATGATACGCCCCGACGCTGAATCCACGGCTTTGCAGTCGCGCGGCGGTGTCTTCCACCTTCGCCCGGCTGTTGCAGTAGATAATGCCGCACTTGCCGCGCTGATCCTGAACGTAACGCAGCAGCTGATCGGTGGGTTTGAATTTTTCCACCAGCGTGTAGCGAATATTGGGGCGGTCAAAGCTGCTGATCTGAATCAGCGGATCCTGCATGTGCAGCAGATTAACGATGTCGTTGCGGGTGGTTTCGTCCGCAGTCGCCGTCAATGCCATGACCGGTAATTCCGGGAAGCGCTGACGCATCTTCCCGAGTGCACCATATTCCGGACGGAAATCGTGGCCCCACTGTGAAATACAGTGCGCCTCATCCACCGCCAGCATCGCCGGTTGCCAGTGCGCCAGACTGTCCAGGAAGTTATCCATCATCAGGCGTTCAGGGGCGATATAGAGCAGCTTAACCCGGCCGGTACGGCAGTCAGCCATCACCGTCTGCTGCTGATCGCGCGTCATAGTGGAGTTGAGACAGGCTGCCGCCACGCCGTTCGCCAGCAGCTGATCGACCTGATCTTTCATCAGTGAGATCAGCGGCGACACCACCAGTGTCAGCCCTTCGCGCACCAGCGCCGGGATCTGATAACAGAGCGATTTACCGCCGCCAGTGGGCATCACCACCAGACAGTCGCGCCCGCTCAGCGCCTGATTAATGATCGTCTGCTGACCGGGACGAAACTGCTGGTAGCCGAAGGTATCCTGCAATACCTGCTGCGCCAGCGCTTCCTGATTAAGAACTGCCGAGGTTGCCACGCGATTCCTGTCTTACGTTAGGGATTAGAACAAGTCGTTAAGCGTTACACCCACGCCCAGACGTGTCTGGCGATGGTTGTAGTCGATTAGTGATTCACCGTAGCCGCTGAACACCTGCGTATAGAAGCGGACGTGTTCACTGATCGGGTAGCTCCAGGCCATCGTCGCGCCGCCATAACCGCTGTTCCAGTTATAGTTGCCCTCTACGCTGAAGATACTGTCGCCAAGCTTATAGCCGAGCCGGGTGCGGTAGTAACCCATATATTTGGTGATATCGGGGTTGTCGTCATTACTCGCCCCGTCCGGGATGCGATACCAGGGTTTGATCTCCGCCAGGAAGTTCCCGTTCTCCGCCATCAGCCGCGCATAAACGCGGTTCCAGCTGCGCGAGGTGGGATCGCTGCGCCCGTTAGACTCATGATTCAGACCCAGTTCGACATCCCGCAGTGTCCAGCCACCCAGCGAATAATCCGTGGCCCAGCCAAGGAAAATCTGCGGCTCATAATTGGTCTCACGGAAGGGCGAGGATTCACCGCGATTCGACAGCTGCCACCAGGAGCGCTGTGTGTAAGAGGCTGCAAGTACCGAGTTATCACCCAGAATACCGCGCCACAGCGGAAACGCCAGGCTGAGCTGGAATTTCACTTCATCTTTGCGGGCATTTTCTCCCCAGTTATAGGAGGAGATCGCCTCTTTGTTCAGGTCGCTGGTGTAGGTGTAGAGCAGATAATTGTTCTCGTAAGGATAGAGAACAAACGGATTATCATGCTTCTCCAGCAGGTTAGCAATGATGCTGCCCTGAACCTGTGGCGCGTCATGAACCTCTTTGATCTGAGCTTCATCTGCCTGCGCCAGCGCAGGAATTATCAACATTGCCGCCAGCAAGGCGCGATGCTTACGCATAAAATTCTCCGGTGAGCAGCTGCGTATCAGAATAACTGAAAAGGGTGTTGTAAAAAGCAGGCCATTCTACACGCAAATGGCAGTGAGCAAGAGTGCTGATTTCTTAAACTGGAAACCCCCTCGCAGGCGGCATAGAATACACAACTCGTTAATGTTGCGCGCCCCCTGGCCCGATTTTTTCAGGACACATCATCATGTCATCACCCGTGCTGACACCGCAGGACGCTCGCCAGCTGGTTGGCGAAATTTTTGTTTATCACATGCCGTTTAATCAGGCGTTAGGCCTGGAGCTGATGCGTCTCGACGCAGACTACGCTGAAATCAGCTTCAATAATAAAACCATGCTGGTGGGCAACCAGGCGCAACAGATTCTGCACGGTGGTGTTATCGCGTCAGTCCTTGATGTGGCCGCGGGCATGGTCTGCGTCAGCAATGCGTTAACCCGTCAGGAGAGCATCAGCGAAGCGGATCTGCGCCAGCGTTTGTCACGTATGGGCACTATCGATATGCGCGTTGACTATCTGCGTCCCGGACGCGGTGAGCGCTTCACCGCCACCAGCAGCCTGCTGCGGGCCGGTAACAAAGTCGCCGTGGCGCGCGTGGAGCTGCACAATCAACAGGGCGACTATATCGCCACGGCAACCGCCACCTATCTTATCGGCTAACCCCGCCATTGAATGGATCGCATATGGATACGCAACAAACCCGCCAGGGCGTTGGCTTTGCACTGGGCGCCTACTTTATCTGGGGCATTGCGCCCGCCTATTTCAAGCTGGTCAAACAGGTTCCCGCCACAGAAATCATGACGCACCGGGTGATCTGGTCGGCACTCTTTATGCTGTTGCTGATTACCCTGAGCCGCAGCTGGCCCGGCGTTCGCAGCGTATTGCGCCAGCCCAAAAAAGTGCTGTTGCTGGCGATCACGGCGCTGACTATTGGCGGCAACTGGCTGCTGTTTATCTGGGCAGTCAACAACCAGCATATGCTGGAAGCCAGCCTGGGTTACTTTATTAATCCGCTGATCAACGTGGTGTTCGGCATGCTGTTTTTGCGTGAGCGTTTCCGCCGTCTGCAATGGCTGGCGGTGCTGCTGGCAACCGTCGGCGTGCTGGTGCAGCTGTGGCAGTTTGGATCGTTGCCGGTTATCGCACTCGGCCTGGCCCTGAGCTTTGCCGTTTATGGTCTGATGCGCAAAAAAATCCAGGTCGATGCACAGAGCGGCATGCTCATTGAGACCCTGTGGCTGTTTCCGCTGGCAGCCATTTATCTGTTTGGCTTTGCCGACAGCGCCACCAGTCATTTATCGGCGAACCCGCTGAGTCTCAACCTGAAACTGATTGCAGCGGGCATTGTGACAACCATTCCACTGATGCTGTTTGCAGCGGCCTGTAGCCGGCTGCGCCTCTCCACAGTCGGTTTCTTTCAGTATCTCGGCCCGACGCTGATGTTTGTGCTGGCGGTGGTGTTTTACGATGAAACCATCACGCCAGACAAGATGGTAACCTTCGGCTTTATCTGGCTGGCGTTGCTGGTGTTTGTCTGCGATGCGGTGGCATTTTCATTCCGTTCCCGTCCGCGCATAGCGTGAAATAAAGCGCGCTAAAGCCGGGCCGGTCAGCAGGATGGTAAAGAGACGCAACGTCTGCATCGCCATCACAAATGCCATGTTGACCTGGGTTCCCGCAGCAATAATCGCCACCGTATCCAGCCCGCCTGGACTGGTGGCGAGATAGGCCGTCATCAGATCGATATCCAGCATGCGTGTCAGTATCCACGCCAGCCCGCCACACAACAGCATCAGCCCGAAAATTGAGGCCAGCATCTGCGGCAGCGTGCGCAGTGCCAGCAAGAAAATCGGACGGGTAAAACGTAATCCCACGCTCCAGCCAATCAGCGCATAGGCCACGGCCAGCAGCCATTCCGGCACCTGTAACACTGCGATTTCACTGCTGTTCAGTACCGCACCCGCCAGCGCGGGCAGCAGTAATGCGCCAGAAGGAATGCGCAGTCGAGTACCCAGCCACGCGCCCGCCAGCACCACCACCAGCGTCATTGCAAAGCCATAACTCAGCGCGGGAAACCAGAGTAGCGAAACGCTGTGCGCTTCATCGCCCAGCCCGATGCGCGCGACCAGCGCGGCCGCCGAGGCGACAAACAGCACCCGCAAATACTGCATGAACGCCACCAGCCGCACATCAGCACCAAAGTCCCCCGCCATTGCTACCATTGCCGAAGCACCACCCGGTGACGAGCCCCATGCGCCGGTCGGGCCAGGCAGATGACTGAAACGCACCAGCAGAAAACCCGACAGGCCGCTGGCCGCCAGCGTCAACAGCAGCACCGCCAGCACGATCGGCCACTCCTGAATCAGCGGTGTCAGAATGGAAGGAGACAGGCTCTGCGCAATCATGCAACCCAGTACCGCCTGGGCAAGCAGGAAGAATCGTTTATCAATCCGCAGTGTGGCACCTGACAGCCCCATCACCACACCCACAATCATCGGTCCCAGTAGCAGCGCGGCGGGTACATGAAAGTAGTGCAGCACCGCGCCCAGTAGTACCGAGATTAGCAGCAGCAGCGTCCACTGCGTGCGTAACGAAAAAGCGTCCATAAGAAGTTAATTATTTGTAAAAACAGGAGGGTCAGAGTACGCAGAAATGGCGACGGGAGCCAGCAGAACGGGCCATCTCAGATGGCCCGTGGCTTTTTTAAAGCCAGTTTTTACGCTTAAAGTAGAGATAAGGTGCCAGGCCGGCCAGAATCATCAGACCGATAGCCGCAGGATAACCAAAGCTCCACTTCAGTTCCGGCATAAATTCGAAGTTCATCCCGTAGCTGGATGCCACCAGCGTGGGTGGCAGAAACACCACGGAGACTACTGAGAAGATCTTGATGATGCGGTTCTGCTCGATGTTGATAAAGCCCATTGCGGCCTGCATCAGGAAGTTGACCTTCTGGAACAGCGATTCGTTGTGCGGCAGCAGCGACTCGATATCGCGCAGGATTTCCCGCGCCTGCTCCAGCTGATTACCCGGCAGACGCGCTTTACGCACCAGGAAATTCAGGGCGCGCTGTGTATCCATCAGACAGAGACGCACTTTCCAGCCGATATCTTCCAGTTCTGCTAAGCGTGACAGCGCCTGATCGTACTCTTCGCCCTGCTGACCTTCCATGATCACCCGGCTGAGTTTCTCCAGCGCGCTATAGATGTTCTCGATTTCGTCTGCCAGCTGTTCGATTTTGGTTTCAAACAGGTCGAGCAGCAGCTCAAAGGCGTTGCCATCGATCAGGGTCTGATTACGGGCACGCATACGATAGAGGCGGAAAGCGGGCAGTTCACGTTCGCGCAGCGTGTAGAGGCGGCCTTCACGAATGGTGAATGCCACGGTGGAGTTACCGGCGTGATCGTCAGCATCTTCATAGAAGAAGAAGGAGTGGATATGCAGACCATCTTCATCTTCGAAGAAGCGTGCCGAGGCCTCGATATCTTCCAGCTCTGGCCGTGTTGCCAGGCTCTGGCCCAGCTCCGTTTGCACCCGGTCACGTTCGCCCTCTTCCGGCTCGATCAGATCGACCCAGACAGAGTTGGTCAGTTTGTCGGTTTCGTCTTCCAGCTCCAGTCGCGTCAGGCGGCTTTGATCGAGTTTAAATGCGCTCAGCATAGCAATACTCCCCATTGCAGACTAAATGGGACAAAGCGGTCCGCCGTTCCTTTAAAGGAACAGGCAGCCTGAACACGGAAACAGAGTTTCAAAGATAAATCAGTGCTGACTCGCGCGACGGAATCAAAAAGGGGGGTCGCTGATAACCGCTAAGGCTACCCGCGTAAAGAGGTAGCCTTAGATGTTATGCCTGATATCCAGGTCATTGAGCCAGCATCGACTGGGCGTGTCCAAGGCATTGTCCTCTCATGATAATAGTGGGCGCATGTTACGCTGAGACGAAAAAGCCGTCAACCGCGCGCTAAAGCGTTTCCAGCTTCGCGTAAGCCGCTACCAGCCACTTGATTCCCTGCCCCTGAAACGCCACCTGCAAACGGCTGTGCTCACCGCTGCCTTCCAGATTAATGATGGTGCCTTCGCCAAATTTTGCGTGATGAACACGCTGGCCCAGCGCGAATCCGCTGTCATTTTTGGTCACCGGGGCACCCATCCGCTGATGGTTGACCGGACGGCTGACGCTGGCGCGCAGACGCACTTCTTCGATGCACGTTTCGGGCAGCTCACCGATAAAACGGGAAGGCCGGTGATACACTTCCTTACCATAGAGTCGGCGGGTTTCAGCGTAGGTCAGCGTCAGCTTGCGCATCGCGCGGGTCACACCGACATACGCCAGACGACGCTCCTCCTCCAGCCGCCCGCCTTCATCCAGCGACATCTGGCTTGGGAACATCCCCTCTTCCATACCGACGATAAAGACCTGACTGAATTCCAGCCCTTTGGCCGAGTGCAGCGTCATCAGCTGAACCGCATCCTGCCATTTGTCTGCCTGACCTTCGCCCGCTTCAAGGGCGGCATGGGATAAGAAGGCCTGAAGCGGCATCAGATCTTCATCTTCGTCCTGATAGCTGAACTGACGGGTTGCCGTCACCAGCTCCTCAAGGTTTTCGATACGCGCCTGGCCCTTCTCGCCTTTTTCCTGCTCATACATCAGCCACAGGCCGGAGTCTTTGATAACCCGGTCGGTCTGAACATGCAGCGGTAATTCGGCGGTTTCGGTAGCCAGTGAATCGACCAGCTCACAGAAGCGTTGCAGTGCAGACGCGGCGCGGCCCGCCAGTGCGCGACTTTGCAGCAGTTCGCGCGTCGCCTGCCACAGCGTCATCTGACGTTCACGCGCCGTCTGACGCACCACGTCGAGCGTGCGATCGCCCACGCCGCGCGTCGGGGTATTCACCACGCGCTCAAAGGCGGCGTCGTCATTGCGGTTCGCCATCAGACGCAGATAGGAGAGCGCATCTTTAATCTCCTGGCGTTCAAAGAAGCGCATGCCGCCATAAATACGGTACGGCATGCTGCTCTGCAGCAGCGCCTCTTCCAGCACGCGCGACTGGGCGTTGCTGCGATAGAGAATGGCACAGTCGTTGAGTGCACCGCCGTTCTCCATCCAGACCTTGATGCGGTTCACCACAAAGCGCGCTTCATCCAGCTCATTAAAGGCGCAGTAGATAGAGATCGGTTCGCCATCGCTGCCTTCGGTCCAGAGCTCTTTACCCAGACGGCCATTGTTATTGGCGATCAGGGCGTTAGCCGCTTTCAGAATGTTATTGGTTGAGCGGTAGTTCTGCTCCAGACGGATCGTTTCTGCACCCGGGAAATCCTGCAGGAAGCGCTGAATGTTTTCGACCTGTGCGCCGCGCCAGCCGTAGATCGACTGGTCATCATCGCCCACGATGATGACACGGCCGCTGTCACCCGCCAGCATCCGAATCCAGGCGTACTGAATGTTGTTAGTATCCTGAAACTCATCCACCAGCACGTTGGTAAAGCGTTCGCGGTAGTGATTGAGGATGTGCGGCTTGTTGAGCCAGAGTTCATGGGCGCGCAGCAGCAGCTCGGCGAAGTCGACTAAACCCGCACGGTCACAGGCTTCCTGATAGGCCTGATAAATGCGTAGCCAGGTCTGCTCAATCGGATTGCCGTAGCTTTCAATGTGCTTTGGCCGCAGGCCTTCATCTTTTTTGCCGTTGATGTACCACATGCCCTGGCGCGCAGGCCACTGCTTGTCATCAAGGTTCATTGATTTGATCAGGCGCTTGAGCAGACGCAGCTGGTCTTCGCTGTCGAGGATCTGAAAATCCTGCGGCAGACCGGCGTCAAGATGGTGGGCACGCAGTAAGCGGTGCGCCAGGCCGTGGAAGGTGCCGATCCACATCCCGCCCTGGCTGGTGCCGATCAGATGTTCGATACGGTGACGCATCTCTGCTGCCGCTTTGTTGGTAAAGGTCACCGCCATAATCGAATAGGGTGAGCAGTTCTCTACTGACATCAGCCAGGCAATGCGATGCACCAGCACCCGCGTTTTACCACTGCCCGCGCCTGCCAGCACCAGCAGGTTACTGCGCGGAGCCGCAACGGCCGCGCGCTGATTGTCATTCAAACCGTCGAGCAGTTCAGAAACGTCCATAAGCACCGTTTACCAGAGAAAAACGCCGTCGCCGCGCTGTTTACTGCGCCTGCCGTAAGGCAGTGTCGCGGCCAGTCAGGCAGCGCCACGGACGCCGGATAACGCACAGCGGCCTGGCAGAAAAAAGGGAGACGACTGGATAAATTTACAGCCATTATAGCAGTGAGGTGAGTGATGCCAACCGCGAAATTTCGACATGCGGCAACAGCCGCGCGTCCGGGATATGCATCAGGTTGCCCTGCCGCAGGTTAATCCAGCAGGCCTGCATGCCGCAACGCAGTGAGCCGGCGACATCGGTAGTCAGGTCGTCTCCCACATGCAGAATGTGGTGTGGCGCGATATCAAGGCGTTGCGCGGCAAGCTGATACATATCCTGCCACGGCTTGGCGCGCCCGTCAGGTCCGGCCCGCAGCGTAAAGCGAAAGTATTCAGCGATACCCATTTTTTCCGGGCTGGCGTTGCCGTTAGTGACCGCCACCAGCGGGATTTTTTCCGCCAGCGCCTTCAGCGTCTGATGCGTCTCATCCGGCATTTCGACCTGACTCCGCCACTGATGGAACACCGCCATGACCTCTGCCGCGCCCGCGGTCGCTTCCGCAGCAGAGAGGCCGATATTCAGCATCGCCAGCTCTACCGAACGGCGTCGCCACTCCGAAACGTCATGATAGATCTCAGGCTCGCGCTGCAGCAGTTCATCGCGCAGCTGCTGATAATCCTGCGGCGTGAAGTCACGCAGCGCCGGATGAAAAGCCTGCAATGCGGCGTGAGACTCCAGCGTGGTGCGACGGATCACCGGGTAGTTATCGTAGAGCGTGTCATCAAGATCGAAGGTCATGGCTTTAATGGCCGACAGCGGACGATAAAACTTCATTCGTTCTTTCCTCGTTTGGCGCGGGGATGCGCAGCGTCATACACCGAAGCCAGATGCTGGAAGTCGAGATGGGTGTAGATCTGGGTCGTCGAGAGGTTTGCATGACCCAGTAACTCCTGCACGGCACGCAGGTCGCCGCTGGACTCCAGCAGATGCGTAGCAAAAGAGTGTCGCAGCTTATGCGGATGGATATGACTCGCCACGCCCTGTCTGATGCCCCATTCGGCAAAGCGCTTCTGCACGTTACGGGGCGAGATGCGGTTGCCGCGTGTCGACAGAAACAGCGCATCATCCTGACCGCCAAAGGTTTCACGTAGTGGCAGCCAGTGCTGGATCCAGGTGACCGCCGTGCGGCCAATCGGCACCCGGCGCTCTTTGCTGCCCTTACCCACGACCCACACTTCGCCGGAATCGAGGTCGACGTGGCGGCAATCCATATTCACCAGCTCGGAGAGACGCAGCCCGCCACCATACATCACTTCCAGCATTGCGCGGTCGCGCACCGCCAGCGGATCGTTAAGGTCGATCTCCAGCAGCTGATTCACTTCATCCACATCGATATTCTTAGGCAGATGGCGCGCTTTACGCGGCGTCATCACCCCTTTGGCCGGATTAGCAGAGAGCAACCCCTGGCTCACCTGCCAGTCGAGAAAACTGCGCAGTGCGGAGAGACGCAGCGCGAGGCTGCTGGCAGAGAGTCCGGCGCGACGGCTGCGCGCCGCCATGCTGCGCACCTGCGCGGGTTCCAGCAGTGCCCAGCTGCCAAGCTTCATCTCATCAGCAATTGCCACCAGCGCGGCCAGCTGGCGCGCATAGCTGCTCTGGGTTAACGGACTCAGCTGGCGCTCCACTTTCAGGTAGCGCAGAAATCCATCGACGGCCTCCAGCAGCGCGCTGCTCATGCGCGCTCTACCCAGCGGGAAAGCAGGCCAGGCATCATCTGTGAAAGATGCTGTAACAGCAGCGTTCCCATGCCCGACTGATAGTGCTGGCTGTCACGGCTGCTGAACACCAGCACGCCGAGATCGCCCGCTTCGCCCATCAGCGACATCGCAACCGAGCCAATTGCTTTGGCCTGCGGCAGCAGCAGCAGCAGTTCAGGCCCATTGATATTACCGAGATAGTGATGCTGGTTGCCGAAGCGCTGAATACGCAGCGGCTCAAACGCCTGACGCGACAGGCTCAGCTGAAAGAAATCGGAGGGGGCACCCAGCAGCCATTTGTCACTGAACAGCCGCACATTGGCACCCGCCAGGCCCAGCTCACGCGCCCAGCGATGCAGACGGTTGAGCATATCCTGCAGCGAATCAGCCGCGGCCAGATGACTTTCCAGCGACAGCAGACGGTCAAACAGCTCATGGTTAGCGCTGGCCTGCTCCATCAGCAGTGTGATCTCTTCTTCCAGCCGCTGGATATGGTTGCGTTGCCGCGCCATATGCCACTCGACCAGTGACACGCTGCCACGCACCGGATGCGGTACCGCCATCTGTTCAACTTCGCGGGCATTGCGGATGAAGAAATCGGGATTCTGCCGCAGATAATCACTGACGGCCTGATCGTCCAGCAGAACCGAACTGTCAGCCTGCTCTTCGATATTTTTCATAGATGAATAAACCCATCGTAGACGTGTGTCGCAGGCCCGGTCATATAGAGCGGCTGACCGGCACCTTTCCAGGAGATATGCAGCGTCCCGCCAGGCAGATCGACACGCACTTTCGGTGCCAGAATGCCCTGCTGAATGCCGCAGGCAACGGCAGCGCAGGCACCACTGCCGCACGCCTGCGTTTCACCCGCTCCGCGTTCGTAGACGCGCAGCCGGATATGTTCCGGATTAATAATCTCCATAAAACCGACATTGACGCGATCCGGGAAGCGCTCGTGGCTCTCCAGAATCGGGCCAAGCAGTTCAACCTGCGCGGTTTTAACGCTTTCCACCTGAATGACGCAGTGGGGATTCCCCATCGAGACTGCACCCAGCATCACCGTCTGTTCGGCCACGCGCAGCAGATAGAGATTCTCGGCTTTATTGGCGCGGAACGGCACCTGCTGAGGCTCAAAGTTGGGTTCACCCATGTTCACGCGCACGTGATCGTCAGGCGTCACGGTCAACACCATGCGGCCATTCTGGGTACTGACCCGGATGTCGCTTTTATTGGTCAGCCCTTTGAGCTGAACAAAGCGGGCAAAACAGCGCGCACCGTTGCCGCACTGGGCCACTTCACTGCCGTCAGCGTTGAAAATGCGATAGTGAAAATCGAGATCGGGATCGTAAGGCGGTTCAACAATCAGCAGCTGATCAAAACCGATCCCCAGATGACGATCGGCCAGCCGGCGGATCAATTCCGGCGAGAAGAAGACGTTTTGTGTCACCGCATCCACAACCATAAAATCGTTGCCGAGACCGTGCATTTTGGAGAACTGCATTTTTTGCTCCGCCGGATAAGCCATCAGATTAGTTCGCTTTTACGCCTGAATTACCGGTCACCAGCCCACCGACATCGGCTTTAGAGGCATCCGCTTTCTGGCGTTCGGTTGGGGCTTGTTGTTTCTTCGGCTGATCCTTCGGCGGGAAGTAGAGCGGTCCTTTCAGACCACAACCTGCAAGGCTGATTACTGCCAGTGTCATGGCCAACAGGCTTATTACTTTCTTCATTCTTTATGCTCTTAATGTCCTTTACCTGGATGCTTATCATCGCAGTTGAAGGTGGAAAAGCAACAGGAAATCCCCGTAAATAGCGTGAACCGGGTGACAGGCCAGGAAGATAGCGGCCACCTGCAGAGCGCAGGCAGCCCGTCAGCATCAATGCACCTGATAGCGCGGTTGATAGTCGCTGTTGTCGTTGTCAGGCTGCGTCGTACAGAGCTGCGTCAGCGTCTGATTCCGGAATGGAATCACCTGGAATCGATCACCGGTGTTCACAATCTGGTAGAACTGCGGCAGGTTGAAGTTGATAAAGCTCGACCCATAAGTGAAGCGATCGTGCGATGAGGAGTAGAAACGACTGACGTCACGCACCAGCTCCTCTTTGCTGCCTTCACAGTGATGATAGACCTCAACCCGATTGGTCTCATCAAGGATATAAATGTTGAAGCCGCGCTCATCCGTGGTGTTTTCAAAGAAGAACTGAATGATGCCTTCGCTGGCATAGCCGTTCACTACCGGTGGCAGCGGCGTCTGATTCGTTTCGACTTTGATCGACAACCCATGCAGCTTGTTGTTGGAGATCGCGCCATAAAATTCCACGGCGTTTTCCAGCTTCTGCACCGAGACACTCATGCGTTCAAAGAACAGTCCCCAGGTCTCGCCTGCCATGCGCAGCGCTTTGAAGCGGCCCGGCTCCTGACGTGTGCTGGAGAGGCGCAGCTCAATGCATTCAGAGACCAGTTGCTGCACGCGCGTGCGAATCAGACCGCGCAGATGCTGGCTGTAGCAGAACACTTCTACCGTATCCGGCGGTGCGGCATCCTGATGCATCTTGCCGAGAATGGTTTTCAGCCCTTCGATCATCGCCTGTTCGCCGCTGAAGTGCAGCGTACGCACTTCATTCCAGGAGTTGCGATAGAGCAGATCGATGCTGCCAATCAGGCACTGCTGCTGCTGACCAAAGCTAAAGACATCCAGCTTGCGGAAGTCGAAGTGCACCACCTGATTGCGGAAGGCCGCCGTTGGATCGTGCTCAAGGTTCACAATAATCGCAAGGTGCCGGATTTCGCACGGGCTGTAGAGCGCTTTTGGCGTCGGCGAAGGCAGACGCAGTGGGAAGTGGCTGGAAACATCGTTAACCAGCTCCTGCAGGCGCGCCAGGTCGCAAATCTCATTGCCTTTAATATGCAGCCGGGTTTTACGGGTCAGCAGACCATTGAACCACGCCCACGCCACCAGCTTGTTCAGGTAGCGGTTATATTCCAGCGGCTGATGGCTGATGATCGAATCCATGTCCGGTGCCTGGTTATAGAGATACCAGCCGGAACGGTTGGCACGGCCAGGCGGCACATGAATAAAGGTCAGATTCGGTTCAGAGAGATCGGGCGAAATCTGTGGATTCACCAGCGTCACTTTGCCCGGCAGCGCTTCAAACGCGGCATACAGTTTACGGGTCAACACACCGATATCCTGCGGACTGGCGCTGACGCTTAAGTTGTTGCGACGGGCAAAGCGGATCAGGTTGCGATAACTCTGCATCATCGCATCCAGTAATTCGTTATGGGCTTCGCGCACCCGCTCAATTTTCCACCCGGCACGGTTGTCCAGAATGGCGATCTTCTCTTCGTTCCAGCCCCACTCTTTAACCAGCTGCGATAAAATCTCGCGACGCCAGCCGGTGCGATGCTGATGATCGTCGGTGCTGAGCTTTTCACATACTTTGAGGTAGAAGCAGCGACGCACCAGATCAAGGCGCGGCTGATCGTCCACGCTGGTCAGATAGTGCGTGACGCGCTCAAGCATCATGCAATAAGGATCGAGGCCGAAGCAGATGATTTCGCCGTCGTGCAGGCGTTGTTTGATATCCATCGCCAGCAGTTGTGTGTTCGGGTATTCCCAGCTGTAGGCTTCCAGCAGCAGCGTTTTCAGTACGGCTTTATAAGGTGAGTCGATACTTTTATAGAGCTGCCACAGGCTGGCACCGAAATACTCTTCTGCAGACAGCGTGCCGAGGCCACCCAGATCGAGCCACTCATTAGGGGTCAGTACACCTTTGGCGTAGAGCGACATCACGTAGTCGTCGTAGTGATGCTCTTCTTCGCCTGGCACCATATTCCACAGGAGGCGTTTACCTGCCATACGAACCGCGGTACGGTAAAACTCATCCAGCAGTAAAATGTGCTGGGTTGAACCGCAGTCTTCACCGCCCAGGCTGCCGCTTTCGTTGTGGCGGAAGCGGTTCTCGTCAATCAGGAAGAAACTGACTTCCACGCCCATCGAGACGCACCATTTTTGCAACAGCGTGCATTTGCGCTGCAGATTCAGGCGCTCTTCATTATCGAGCCAGGATTGATGGCAGACCCAGATATCGAGATCCGAGATGCTGTTCTGGCCGACAGAAGAGGTACTGCCCATAGAGTAGATCGCCGTGATCGGCATTTCGCCTTTCGGCGCATCGGCATGGCGCAGATCGCTGTCGCCAGTGAGGTCTGCCAGCAGCTGGCGTTGATTTTCATCAGGCGTGAAGAAGCTGATGCCATGTGGAACGCTACCTTCAAGGTAACCCGGCATCTGAGGATGTTGATAATGTAATAAGGTTGGCAGCAGACTGTAGACGCGCTGAAAAGCGGGCCCCATGGCAGCCAGCGCACGATCAACGCGCAGCTGGTTAATTGCATCCAGTCTCTGTTTCAGTGTCTCAATGTAGAGGTACAAGACGTTTCGCCTGATTGTCCCAGTGTTTAAGCACCCTGTTTCCACGCTCTGCCGCTTATTAAAGTAAAAAAGTGGGCAGATAATTGCTGGAAACGTGATCAATCTATCACTCGACAGATTGACCGTAAAGAAAGTTGCGCTACTTAACAGTTTAGCACGTTCTTACCAGCTTCCCGCCTTTTCGGCACTGGTTGCCACGCTATGGCTTGATAAACCGGGCCTGAAACCGCGCACAGGCCGTTTTCAATCCGTTGAAACTGACAGTATTCACCCAGAGATGATAGGATATTCAGTGAACGATAAAAATGGTTAACAGCATGTTAGACAAAATTTTCAGAATTGCTACAAGACAAAGCCCGCTCGCATTATGGCAGGCACATTATGTACAGCAACGACTCATGAGTGCCCATCCGGGACTGCGCGTTGAGCTGGTGCCTATGGTCACCAAAGGTGACATTATCCTTGATACGCCGCTGGCAAAAGTCGGTGGCAAAGGGCTGTTTGTCAAAGAGCTTGAGCTGGCAATGCAGGATGGCCGTGCCGATATGGCAGTGCACTCTATGAAAGATGTGCCGGTCAGTTTCCCTGAAGGTCTGGGCCTGGTAACCATCTGCGAGCGCGACGATCCGCGTGATGCGTTCGTTTCTCATCATTATGACTCCATTGATGCGCTGCCACAGGGTGCCGTTGTCGGCACCTCCAGCCTGCGTCGCCAGTGCCAGATTAGCGCGCGTCGACCGGATCTGGTGATCCGCTCGCTGCGTGGCAATGTCGGCACCCGCCTCGGCAAACTTGATGCCGGCGAATATGACGCGATTATTCTTGCCGTCGCCGGGCTGAAGCGTCTGGGGCTGGAAGATCGCATTCGCCAGGCGCTGCCTGCTGACGTTTCCCTGCCCGCCGTGGGTCAGGGCGCGGTCGGCATTGAATGCCGTCTGGACGACACCACCTTAATCAGCCTGTTACAGGCGCTGAATCACGATGACACCGAAATCTGTGTCAGAGCAGAACGCGCTATGAATACCCGCTTAGAGGGTGGCTGTCAGGTGCCCATCGGCAGCTTCGCGGTGCTGGAAGGCGATGAGCTCTGGCTGCGCGGCATGGTCGGTGCGCCCGATGGCCGGGTTATGGTCCGAGGCGAACGCCGCGGCCCCCGCGCGCAGGCTGAAGAGATGGGCATCTCACTGGCCGATGAACTGCTGAACGGCGGCGCGCGTGAAATCCTGAAAGAGGTCTATCAGGGGCAGCCGCCGGCATGACCATCCTGGTGACGCGCCCGGAACCCGCAGCGGCAGAGCTGGTGTCACGCCTGCATGCCCTTGGCAAACAGGCGTGGAGCCTGCCGCTGATTGAATTTGCACCGGGCGCTGACCTCGATTCCCTGCCTCACAGGCTCGCCGGACTTCGTGCCGGCGATCTCGTCTTTATTCTTTCTCAGCAGGTTATTCACTACGCACAGCACGCGATCAAAGCATGGCCTACTGAGCTGGACTATTATGCAATTGGTCGCAGCACCGCGCTGGCGTTTCACACCGTCAGCGGACAGCAGGTGACCTGGCCTCATGCGCATGAAACCAGTGAGGAATTGATCCAGATAAACACGCTTCAGCAGGTTGCCGGTAAACGTGCGCTGATCCTGCGTGGCGATCCCGGACGCGAACTGCTGGCGGAGACATTAACCCGTCGAGGTGCTGAGGTAACGTTCGCTGCCTGCTATCAGCGCTGCCAGAAGCATTATGACGGGCCGGTTGAAGGCCGCCGCTGGCGCGATCGCGGCGTCTCTGTGCTGGTAGTGACCAGCGGTGAAATGTTACAACAGCTTTTTTCGCTGTTCCCCGCGGTTGATCGCGAGGAATGGCTGCTCAACTGCCGACTGATCGTCGTCAGTGAACGTTTGGCTACCCTGGCCGCAGGATTGGGTTGGCAGGATATTCAGGTAGCCGATGGTGCCGATAACGATGCGCTGCTGCGCGCGTTACGCTGAACTTTAACAATGGGATGTGCCACATATGACGGAACAAAAAGACTCCTCCGCCATGGTTGAAGAAACCACCCCAGCGGTCGACCGCTCTCCTTCCAGCAACAGCACACCTCCGCGTCATGCGAAAAAGGGTGGCATGGTGTTGGGTGCAGTGGCGATTGTCATCGCGCTGGCGATGGGTGCGGGTTTATACCTTAACGGGAAACATCAGGCTGATTTACAGGCACAAACCAATCAGAAGCTGAGCGACCAGTTAAGCGCGTTGCAGCAGCAGGCCAGCAGCGATAAACAGCAGCTGACACAGCAACTGAGTGGTACTGAAACTGCCCTGCAAACGGCACAGCAACAGCAGACTGCGTCAGCAAAAGAGCTGGAAACGCTGCGTGAAAAAGTGGCTGTGATTTCTGGCAACGACGTGCGTAGCTGGCTGCTGGCACAGGCGGACTATCTGGTGAAACTGGCTGGCCGCAAACTCTGGAGCGATCAGGACGTCACCACCGCCGCGGCACTACTGAAAAGCGCCGATGCCAGCCTGGCTGACATGAACGATCCCAGCGTGATGAATGTGCGTCGTGCGCTGACACAGGATATCAGTACCCTCTCTTCCGTTACGCAGGTCGACTACGACGGCGTGATCCTCAAGCTGAATCAGCTGTCGAACAATGTTGATAATCTGCGTCTGGCCGACAACGACAGCGATGATGCACCGATGGACAGTGACGGCGGCGAACTCTCAGGTTCGGTACGTGAATGGCGTCAGAATCTGGTGAAAAGCTGGCATAACTTCATGGATGACTTTATTACCATCCGCCGCCGCGATAACACCGCACAACCGCTGCTGGCTCCGAATCAGGATGTTTACCTGCGTGAGAATATCCGCTCGCGTCTGCTGATTGCTGCGCAGGCCGTACCGCGTCATCAGGATGAGATTTATAAACAATCAATCGATACTGTGTCTGCCTGGGTTCGCGCCTGGTATGACACCAATGATGCCGCCACCAAAGCCTTCCTTGCCCAGTTGGATGAGCTGAGCCAGCAGAACATCAATATGGATCTGCCGGATAACCTGGAAAGTCAGCCATTGCTGGAACAGCTGATGCAGACCCGCGTGCGGAATCTGTTGGCGCAACCGTCTGCCGCTGCTAATCAGCAGGGAGGCTAAGCATGCTTAAGGTATTTATCCTCTTTATCCTGCTGATTGCGGGCGTGGTGCTGGGACCGATGATTGCCGGTCATCAGGGCTACGTGCTGATTCAGACCGATAACTGGAATATCGAAACCAGCGTCACCGGCCTGGTGATTATCCTGATCATCAGCCTGCTGGTGATTCTGGCGGTGGAATGGCTGCTGCGTCGTGTGCTGCACACCGGGGCGCGTACCCGCGGCTGGTTTACCGGACGCAAACGCCGTCGCGCGCAGCGTCATACCCAGTCTGCGCTGATGAAGCTGGCGGAAGGCGATCACCGTCAGGTGGAGAAACTGCTGTCTAAAGATGCCGATCACGCCGATGTGCCGGTAGCCAACTATCTGCTGGCCGCCGAAGCCGCCCAGCAGCGTGGCGATGAAATTCGTGCCAATCAGCATCTTGAACGTGCTGCTGAGCTGTCCGAAAGCAACACCATCCCGGTAGAAATCGCCCGCGCTCGTATTCAGCTGGCCCGTAACGAAGATCATGCGGCGCGTCACAGCATTGACCGTCTGCTGGAAGTGGCACCGCGACACCCTGAAGTGCTGCGCCTGGCCGAACAGGCGTACGTCCGTACGGGTGCGTGGAGTGCATTGCTGGATATTCTGCCTGCTATGCAGAAGGCGCAGGTCGGTGACGAGCTGCATCGTGATGCGTTACAGCAGCAGGCCTGGCTGGGTCTGATGAATCAGGCAATGGCCGATCAGGGTAGCGATGGGCTAAAACGCTGGTGGGGCACACTGAGCCGCAAAACCCGTCAGGATACGACCCTGCAGGTGGCAATGGCGGATCATCTGATTGAATGCAACGATCACGACACCGCACAGTCGATCGTGCTGGAAGGCCTCAAGCGTCATTATGACGATCGTCTGGTGCTGCTGATGCCGCGCATCAAAAGCGGCAATCCGGAAGCGCTGGAGAAGGCATTACGCCAGCAGATCAAACAGCATGGCGCAACGCCATTGCTGCACAGTACGCTGGGACAGTTGCTGATGCGTCATGGCGAATGGCAGCAGGCAGCAGACGCGCTGCAGCAGGCGCTGGCACAACGTCCGGATGCGTTTGATTATGCGTGGCTGGCAGATGTCTATGATCGTCTGCATCGTCCGGAAGAGGCCGCGAAAATGCGTCGTGAAGGATTGTTGCTGACGCTGAAGAATAATCCCAACGCCTGATGCAGTGGTCAGACAGGATAAAGCCGGGCTCGCCCGGCTTTTTTGTGCCTGCAATCTGCCAGCCGCATTGCACAGGCAAAAAAAAACACCCGCCAGTGGCAGGTGCAAGATCAGGTCGGTAAGACAACCGGGAGGTACCTGACTCAACGTGGTGTCTGTTAACCCTGTAAGGCTTACGCGATACAGGCAGGCAGACAACAGGTACCTAAAATTGGCTCTGCATCATTCCCAGGTTTATGTAGCATCAGCAGACATAAGAGGTGGAATGAGCATCTACAGCAGAAGTATTGCACAAGCCGTGCCAGGTTGAGCTTTATTTTTAAAGCATTTATAAATCAATAAGTTAAACAGCTTGCTAAGTCTGTCCTTAGCCAGGTACTGCAGGAAGTGTCGTTATCAGGCGACAGCTGACCTTTTCTCTGTCTCTGAATGGAGACAACAAGGTCAATCTCTCTTTTAACGTAATAATAACAATGGCTTATTTGTCTGCGATTCCCGACGCTGCTCAGGCTGTTAGCCAAATCAAAGCAGAGTAACTTTGGTTGCAACAAATAAGCTCAACCGCACGCCCGCTCACACTGCTATGCGGGCTTCAGGGAGCATACGCCTTTCGCTTCGCGTATGGCAGACGCATCAGATACTTACAAGGAAGCTTCGGGCTAATGACAGATCTAAACCCGGATGCATCTAACCACAGCGCATAAGCTCAACGCGCAGGGAACACGGTCAGAAGAGGAAAGCGTCCCGCGACAGGGACAAAAACGCCGGGAGCGTTTTTGAACAACGCAACGCGTTGGCCCGTTTACGGGCGCACCTCATGGATGAGGTGCGTAATCGCGTGGGCCGAGCGGCCATGGATGGCTTAAGCGACTTTCCGATCTGACCGTGCTCCCTTCGCAGGCTCGAACTCACAGCAACATTGTTACACCGCACCCAACCCGGCCCATATCTCCCGCAGACATTCAAATCCACTTTTCCACAGACGAAAAAAAAACCTGTCTTTTCAGACAGGTTTCTAAAATGGTCGGCGAGAGAGGATTACACTGCTCTGCGAGCAGCGCCCTGCGGGCCGTTGCTGACGCAACGTTGTCTCGCTACGCTCGGCTCAAACCTCCTCTGTTGGTTCTCATCCTCTTTTTTACAGACGAAAAAAAACCTGTCTTTTCAGACAGGTTTCTAAAAATGGTCGGCGAGAGAGGATTCGAACCTCCGACCCACTGGTCCCAAACCAGTTGCGCTACCAAGCTGCGCTACTCGCCGATTTTTTTAACTGTTTTGCCTGGTGCGAAGAGAGGGACTTGAACCCTCACGTCCGTTAGGACACTAACACCTGAAGCTAGCGCGTCTACCAATTCCGCCACCTTCGCGTTTCCCAGCAAAATCTGGGGTGGCTAATGGGACTCGAACCCACGACAACTGGAATCACAATCCAGGGCTCTACCAACTGAGCTATAGCCACCACTATTCTTAATGTTACAGGTTTAAAACCTGCAGCATGTAAATCTCTACTGCCAACCGCGGTAAATCAACCACCGAAGCTCATGCGCACAAACGATATGGCGCGCCCGACAGGATTCGAACCTGAGACCTCTGCCTCCGGAGGGCAGCGCTCTATCCAGCTGAGCTACGGGCGCGTAGCGCCGTTGCGGATGTGCATACTAGAGATAAGCGCCCATCGTGTCTAGTGCTTTTTAAATAAAAAGACGCGTTTGATTACGCTTTGTGCATTTCGTCGACAAATAGTACATTTCCACTCTCGCAATGCCTGAAAATGCGGCATTTATCAGCAATATCAGAGATCGCCGCGCCAGTGATAGCGCAAATATTTAAGCAGTTTTAATTGCCTGCGCAGGCGGCTCGGCTGCCGAATCAGACGATAGAGCCACTCCAGCCCCAGCCGCTGCCAGATTTTGGGCGCGCGCTTCACATGACCGGTGAAAACATCGTAGGTTCCGCCAACACCCATATAGAGGGCATCAGGCCAGTACGCACGGCACGCCAGCATCAGCAGTTCCTGACGCGGCGAGCCCAGCGCCACGGTCACCAGCTTCGCCCCGCTGGCCGCAATCCGGGCAAACAGCGCATCCTGGTCGGCTGGCGCAAAATAGCCATCCTGCGCCCCGACAATATTCACGTTCCACTGACGACGTAACTTATTACAGGTTTCATCCAGCACCTGCTGGCGACCGCCGATAAGAAACACCGGCGTCCCTTGCCGCCCGGCGCGTTCCATCAGCGCTTCCCATAAATCTGCCCCCGCAATGCGCTGCACCGACGCCTGCGGATACTTTTTACGAATCGAACGCACAATGCTGATGCCATCGGCATACGCATATTCCGCCTGCGCTAACAGCGTGCGCAATCCCTCATCCCGCTCAGCGGTCAGGATCTTCTCCGCATTGATCGCCACTAAAATACCGCTGCGAACGCTCTGCGGCGGCATCAGAAAATTTACCGCCGACGACATGTTTTCGAAGCCATACAAATCAACGCCGCGAATACGGTACTGCGGCGTCTCAGTTAAGGTTGTCATATCTTCCGTCAATCCCAGAGGTTAATCAGAGCGGGCTGTGCAACACCCGCCTGCTGCGGTCGCGAATTAAACCTGCGCGATCCAGTAACCAGAAAAGTAATTTAGCCATGCCCAGGCAGGCAGCAAAAATGAGGCAGAAAAATACCACGCGAGAGCCGAACGCATCGAGACCTTCGCGGGCCAGCACAATCATGTTAAACACCGCGCCAAAACAGAAGCTTTGCAGGATGGCACCGGTGTACCGGTTGGTCTCAAGGCAGCCACGCTGGTAGATCGCATCAAAGGCTTTAATAATCATCCCTACCGCGACAGCACCAACTGGAATGGCCCAGACGCCGCCCATCACTACCAGGGAGCCGATCAGCGTGGGGGAAATCGCCAGGCCCGAATGGTTGTTCAGTACTTCCCACGTGAAGTAGTTGGCGCTGTTTAATACCGCCAGCGGCCGATCCGGCCAGAGCCAGGTCGGAATAAACACGTAGAAATCACGCCACAGAGGTGCCAGCCCCTGAAACTCAATTTTGTCATAGTTATCCAGCAGCCGGGCCAGATTCTCCCACGGCGAGAAGGTATCACGCGTCAGATAGAGGAAGGTATAGAACGCTTCATCGCCCATCACGTCGAGGTTATAGCGGCGCAGCGCCAGCCAGAACATCCCCCCAATCGCCATCACACCCGCCGTTGCCAGCATCCATAGGGTGATCCAGCCACGGGTAATCCCGATAAACAGGAACAGGGCAAACGCAATAATGATATTGGCGCGGGTTCCGCCCACCAGTGCATACGTCAGTAAACCAAAGGCCACCGTCACGACCAAAAACAGCAGCCAGTTGCGCCGGGTCGGCCGTAAAAAGTAGGGGATCAGCATCGCCGGAATAAAGAAATAGAAGAAGCGTTTAAGCGCCACGCCCGATACTTCGCTGGAGAAAATCTGGTTATACGCGGTCAGGCGGAACAGCAGAAAACCGTTGTGAACGAAGAACACCGTCACGGTACCCAGCGCGACCAGCGCCAGGATCACACAGGTCAGATGGGTTTCAACCCGATTCATCTGCAGCCAGGGCTTAGCCGGAGGCACACTGGCCGGTTTCAGCCGCACTTTATAGCTGACGTAATAAATGGCGTAAAACGCCGTGGCCGACAGCAGCGCCTCCAGCAGATTCTCAACCGGCATCACGTCCACGTTAAAGCGAAACACCAGCACCGAGGTCAGCGGGAAGCCGAAGTAAAAGGTCAGCAGGAATAGCAGCGTAAAGAACAGATGGAAGTTAAAACGGACGCGCTTAAACTCCCGCCATGTCAGCGTCAGAATAAAAACCAGCGACAGCAGATAGACTACCAGCAGGCCGCCAAACTGCATAAGACTCATGACAACTCCCCTTCGCTGCGCTGTAACGCTGCCCGCCAGCCTGTCAGATAACCTGGCGCAAAAAAGGCGATAGCCTGCTTATCACAGCGCATCAGCTGTCGGCGTGCCTCGGCGATCACTGCAGGCGACAGCGTATCTTCGCTGAACAGTACCGGAAGCTGCTGCTCTGCCACATCACGCCAGAATGGATTTTTGCGGGTCAAAACAAACGGCACGTTGGCCTGGATCAGCAGGCAAAGTGTCCCCACTCCCTGCTGACGCTCAAACATAAAATAGCCAACATGACAGCGCGCCAGCAGGGCTAAGTAATCATCAAATGCCAGCTTTTCACGCAGCAGATGCACCTGCCCGTTCGGAAATAGTTTCTCTGCTACGGCCTGAATCTGGCTGATATACGCCTCATTGTCCGGCGGATAACCTAATGGGACGTCGATGCGCACCTGCTCGCCAAACTGTGCGTGAATCGCCTTTAAGCCTTCAATATGTCGGTTACTCGGATCGCCCGAATTGCCCAGCAGCAGCGTAAACGACTGCGCGGGAGCCGACTCAACGGCAGCATCTGGCATCCGGGTCGGGAAATAGAGCAGTGAACCGGGAACGCGGCGATGACGCTGCTGATAGTGATGCAGGTCACCACGGGTCGCAAAAACCTGTGCAACACGCCCCTGCGCTATTCGTCGAACCAGATAGAACAGGCGGAACTTCAGACTGCGCGAATCTTCATAGAGATCGGCACCCCAGACATGCCAGAACAGCTGGGAACGGCGCAGCTTACCGCTGAGTAATGCCAGCCAGATCCATGGGTTAAACTGACCATGACAGAAAAAACGCTGCTGACGATTTCTTGCCCGCTGCAGCAGCGCCTCTGCCAGCGCTTTCTTGCTCGCGAAGCACTCGATCTGTAACGCACTGAACAAAGACAGGCTCTCTGGCTGTTGCGTCACGACCATAAAATGGCGTGGCGAAGCCGCAGGCTGCTCAACGCTGAGAACGTCGTTGAAAAAGCGCAGCACCGTAAGATTGTGGTGGGGAATGTCCGCCCCCAAAACGTGAATTAAAGTCATTTTTTCCGGCAGTAAACAATAAAAGCGCCACAACACAGGGCAAAATAAGCCATATAGGTAAACATATAGGCCTGCGCCGCACCCGTCGCGCCATGTAAGGGGATCAGCCAGCGTGAGAACAGGGTCAGTAACAGAAACTGGCTGATCTCCGTCAGAACATAAAAGCGCAGCGAGGCTTTGGCGATAACCAGATATCCGAAAACATAGGCACCGACTTTAAAAACATCGCCGCACAGCTGCCAGACAAAGAGATCGCGCATTCCGCGAAAAGCCTCAGAGAACAGCAGGCTGATGGCAAAGTCACGCAGTACCCAGACGGCAAAACTGGCAACCGCCACGGCAGGCAGGACAAAGCGCAGTGCGCGGCCAATCTCCCGCGCGATGTCGCGCTTGTTATCGAGCCGCGCCAGCGTCGGCAACAGCCAGACGCTGAAGGTGGCGGTAATAAACTGCAGATAGGCATCGGAAATGCTGGTCACGCCCTGCCACAAGCCGACCTGCGCCCAGCCCTGCTGCTCTGCCAGCAGGTTACGCATCAATACCCAGGCCACCGGCAGGGTCACCGCCGTGATCAGCGCCATCAGGGTATATTTCGCCAGATTACGCGCCAGCTCAGGATGCCATTGCGGACGCAGCCAGCTCAGCGGCAGCGGCGCGCGGCGTTTCAGCATCACCAGTGCCGGCAGCAGCAGCAGGGCCGGCACCAGCGCCAGGCCGGTCAGTGCGCCCTGATAGCCACCCAGCCACCAGCAGACCAGATAGCCAATAACCCCAATCAGGCTGCCAGCGATCAGCGCCAGCGCATTGCCGCGCGCGTCGCGATACCCCTTCAGCAGCGCCAGCGTAAAGTTGGCCCAGGCGATGCCGAGCTGAAGGAAAGCGACCACGCGGATAACGCCCTGATAGCGGTCGTGACCAAACAGCGCCGTGCTGATCGGGGCCGCCGCCAGCAGAAACAGCAGCGCCAGCGCGCCGGAAAAGCCCAGCACCATGGCCGATGCCGTGCCCACCAGCGCCCGTAGCTGGCCGGGCTGCTGCTGATACTGCGCCACATAGGTGGTGACACCGTTGAAGATGCCCGCCCCGGCCAGTACACCCAGCACGGTAATCAGCTGACGAAAGTTCCCCGCCTGCCCCACACCTTCAGGACCGAAGCTGACCGCCAGCAGTTTCACCACCAGCAGACCAGACACAATTTTTACCAGCGTGGACGACGCGGTCCACACTGAAGCTCTGGCTAATGACATCAGGAAAAGAAGCTCAGCAGTGAGCTGATAACCGTGCTCTGATTATTATCCGACAGGTTATAAAACAGCGGCAGGCGCAGCAGGCGTTCGCTTTCCGCCGTGGTAAAACGATCTTCCCCGACAAACTGCGAGAAACGCTCACCCGCGGGCGAACTGTGCAGCGGAATATAGTGGAACACCGTCAGTATCTCGGCTTCTTTCATCCAGTTAATCAGCGCCTGACGGTCATCCTGATCGCGCAGCTTGATGTAGAACATGTGCGCATTGTGTTCGCAGCTGGCGGGGATCACCGGCAGACTGATGCGGCCCTGGGCGGCCAGCGGCTGGAGTGCGTCATAATAACGCTGCCAGATGCGTAACCGCTGCTGGTTAATGCGCTCAGCGGCTTCCAGCTGCGCCCAGAGATAGGCCGCCTGCAGATCGGCCATCAGGAAGCTCGACCCCATATCGCGCCAGGTGTATTTATCGACCTGACCGCGGAAGAACTGGCTGCGGTTCGTGCCCTTTTCCCGCACGATTTCGGCGCGCTCGACCAGGCTCGCGTCGTTGATCAGCGTCGCGCCACCTTCGCCACCGGCGGTGTAATTCTTGGTTTCGTGGAAACTAAAGCAGCCAATATGACCGATGGTACCCAGTGCACGGCCTTTATAGCGAGACATCACGCCCTGCGCCGCATCTTCAATCACAAACAGCTTATGCTTAGCCGCCAGCGCCATGATGGTGTCCATTTCACAGGCCACGCCTGCGTAGTGCACCGGCACAATGGCGCGGGTTTTTTCTGTGATGGCGGCTTCGATGAGGGTCTCATCAATATTCATGGTGTCCGGGCGCACATCGACAAACACGATGCGCGCACCGCGCAGCACAAAGGCGTTGGCGGTTGAGACAAAGGTATAGCTCGGCATGATCACCTCATCGCCGGGCTGCAGATCGATTAACAGCGCCGCCATCTCCAGCGAAGCGGTGCAGGAGGGGGTCAGCAGCACTTTTTTGCTGCCAAAACGCTGTTCCATCCACTGCTGACAGCGACGGGTGAAGCCGCCATCGCCGCACAGCTTGCCGCTGTTCATCGCCGACTGCATATACTCAATTTCTGTGCCCACAACGGGCGGCGCATTAAATGGAATCATGACCTTTCCTGTAAAACCAGTAGGCGGTGCTGTCGAGTCGGGCACCGCTGCGTAAATAGAGGCGCATCGCCGTGAGATTACTGAGCTGAGTCGCCACCCGAAGCTGCGCGAGCTGCCTGACCCGCGCCCAGTCAGCCGCCGCCAGCAGCAGTCGCTGACCCAGCCCCTGACCCTGCGCGTCAGGCATTACGCCCAGCAGGCCAATGCGGGCATCGCCATCCACCGCGCGCAGCGAAACAAATCCCTGTAGCTGACCTGTGGCGTCACTGGCCACCAGACACTGATCGTCAAACGTCCCGCGCACCGCGTTCTCAATCCATTGTGCATAAAAACGGCCACTGGCGTCCGGTGCATACCAGGGCGCGCGAAAACGACTCTGGCTGAAGAGCTGAGAGGCCGCATCGCGCAGTAGCGGAATCTGAGCTTCGCGCGCAATACGAATCCCCGCCTGCCGTTCCGTCTCGTTAACCGCCAGTGCCAGGTCCGCTTCGCCTTCTGCCAGCTGGAACTGATGCTGCTGTAGCGTATCAATCAGCGCCGTCTCGCTGGCAGCCACTTTCATCTGCATCAGCGCACAGGGATGACGCAGCGCTTGCTCCAGCGGAATGTCACCCTCCGGCTCCAGCCGCACGGTCTCAACACCGAAGAATGCACTTTCCCAGCTAAGGGGATTAATACTGACGTGGACGGGCATGTAATAAATCCAGCAGGTATTGGCCGTAGCCGGTTTTTGTCAGCGCTCCACCGGCAGCCCGCAGCTGGTCATCACTCAGCCAGCCGTTACGCCAGGCGGCCACACAGATAAGCCGTTTAAAGGATAAAGCGCACCAGAGCTGAGCCGATAAACCCGGCACCGCCCGTGATCAGAAAACGCTTCATCGCCAGACACCTTTGGTGTCGACAATCCAGTTCTGCTGAACGTCGGCGGCATCAATGGCGCGAAAGGCGCGGTGATCGACCAGCATCACCAGAATATCGGCCTGGTCCAGCGCCTGCGCGCTGGAAACCAGCTCTGCTTTGTCAGCCAGAGAACCAGCAAGCTGCTCAATGTGCGGTTCAACTATCCAGGTGGTGCCGCTGTGCCATTCGGCAATCTTCTGTGCCACGCCCATCGCCGGGCTTTCGCGCAGGTCGTCGATATTGGGTTTAAAGGCCAGGCCAAAGCAGGCAATGGTGATATCACTGGCGCGCTTGCCGGTCTGCGTCAGGCAGTCCGCCAGCGCGGTTTTCACCTGGTCCAGCACCCACTCCGGCTTGGCGTCGTTCACCTCGCGCGCGGTGCGGATCAGGCGGGCTAATTCGGGATTCTGCGCCACGATAAACCAGGGATCGACGGCGATACAGTGACCGCCGACGCCCGGACCCGGCTGCAGAATGTTGACACGCGGATGGCGATTCGCCAGCGCAATCAGCTCCCAGACGTTAATTCCCTGGTCGGCGCAAATCAGCGACAGCTCATTGGCAAAAGCGATATTCACGTCACGGAAGCTGTTTTCGGTCAGCTTGCACATTTCGGCGGTACGGGCGTTAGTTTCAACGCATTCACCTTTTAAAAATAGCCGATAAAGCTCACTGGCGCGGGCAGAACAGGCGGGGGTCATGCCGCCAATCACCCGGTCGTTGTTAATCAGCTCAACCATCACCTGACCCGGCAGTACGCGCTCCGGGCAGTAGGCGACAAAAATATCGGGCGTCTCACCGTGCTGCGGAAAGCGCAGGTCGGGACGTGCCGCAGCCAGCCAGTCGGCCATCTGTTCGGTGCTGCCTACCGGTGAGGTCGACTCCAGAATGACCAGATCGCCCTTTTTCAGAACCGGCGCAATCGACTCCGCCGCAGCTTTCACAAAGCGCAGGTCGGGCTGATGATCATCTTTGAATGGCGTCGGTACGGCGATCAGAAAAGCGTCAGCGGCTTCAGGCTGCGTGGTGGCGCGCAGGTCGCCACGCGCAACAGCCGCATGCACCACATGATCTAAATCGGGTTCCACAATGTGGATCGCGCCACGATTGATGGTTTCTACAGCGCGCGCGTTGATATCCACGCCCACCACTTTTTTTCCCTTTGAGGCAAAAACGGCTGCCGTCGGCAGCCCAATGTATCCCAGTCCAATCACGGAGATGGTTTCAAAACTCATAATTCGGCTCGGTTATCTTTTAAGGCTTGTAAAATACGACCACAGGCTTTGCCGTCACCATACGGATTATGGGCATGGCTCATCGCCTGCCAGGCATCGTCGTCACTCAGCAATTCGCTGACGCTGGCGACGATTCTGGCGATATCGGTTCCCACCAGTCTGACGGTTCCGGCATCAACGGCTTCAGGGCGCTCGGTGGTGTCGCGCATCACCAGCACCGGCTTGCCCAGTGAAGGCGCTTCCTCCTGAATGCCGCCGGAATCGGTAAGGATCAGCCAGGCACGGTTCATCAGCCAGACAAAAGGCAGGTACTCCTGCGGTTCAATCAGAATGATATTCTCAATGCCGCTGAGTATCCGGTTAACCGGCTCGCTGACATTGGGATTGAGATGGACCGGATAGACAATCTGCGCCTCGGGATGCTGGCGGGCAATCTGCGCCAGCGCGCTGCAGATACGTTCAAAACCGCCACCAAAGCTCTCACGTCGGTGGCCGGTGACCAGCACCAGTTTCTTATCCGGGTGAAGAAACGGATAGCGCGCCGCCAGCTGTGCGTTCAGATTGCTGTCGTCCAGCACCCGATCGCGCACCCATAGCAGCGCATCAATAACCGTATTACCGGTCACGATAATGCGTGAGTCGGGGAGATTTTCCTTCAGCAGATTCTGTCGTGAGCGCGAGGTTGGGGTGAAATGCAGGCGGGCGAGATGGCCGGTCAGCTTACGGTTGCCCTCTTCCGGCCACGGCGAAGCGAGATCGCCAGTGCGCAGCCCGGCTTCCACATGGCCAACCGGAATCTGATGATAAAAGGCGGCCAGACTCGCCGCCAGCGTGGTCGTCGTGTCGCCGTGCACCAGCACGATGTCGGGCCGGAAGTCGAGCAGAACGGTTTTCATGCCCTCTAAGATGCGGCAGGTGATCTCCGTCAGCCCCTGCTCAGGCCGCATGATGTTGAGATCGTAGTCCGGCTGCAGCCTGAACAGACGCAGCACCTGATCGAGCATTTCGCGGTGCTGTGCGGTGACGCACAGCCGTGATTCAAACGCGGGATCCTGCGCCAGCGCCTGAACCAGCGGGGCCATTTTTATCGCTTCGGGGCGAGTACCAAATACGGTCAGAACTTTCACACTGTTTCTCTCAATCATGCGTGTCTGACATCAGACGCGGACGACGTGCCAGCGCCACACCCGCGCCGGTTAATGCCCCAACGGCACCCCACATAATCATCATGAACAGACGTCGCGGACTGTCACGTGATACCGGCTCTTCCGGCGTGCGCAGATAACGGTAGGTCTGGAACTGGCTGTTCAGTTTTGGCCCGGTCTGCAGCGTGGTCAGCATTGCTCTGTTCTGATCATAGCTGATATCAAACCCCGGACCGGTGGCACGCAGGGTATCGAGCTGTCCCTGTAAAACGGGCTGACCCAGCAGGAACAGATCGCTGTCTGCCAGATTCTCACCCGCTTCGCGCGTCTGTTTCTCGTTGATTCCCTGCTGGCTGGCGACTTTCAGCGCCTGCTCCAGCCGATGCTGCTGGCGCTGGAAGACTGCGTTTGCCACATCTTCCTGACGTTTCACCTGCGCCTGCAACTGATCGGTACGCGCCCGCCAGGCCCCTTTTAACTCATCATTCAGATGACGCGCGGCGCGTTCACTGGCGTAGGCGATGTACTGACGCAGCAGATTGTTGGCGTCGCCCGCGGTTTCCGCTTTAAGTTTGACGTTATCGGGCAGATTATGTGCCGCGTCAGCGGGCGTGAACAGGATGTTGGCGATCAAATCGTCGAGCAGCGCGGCATCGTTATGCGCATTGCCGGTTTTACGGTTCTTGTAGTAATCCGTTTGCTGCCAGAACTCCCGACGCGTATCCCAGGAGGCAAGCTGCATGGTGAACTCCTGATAAACCTGATCCATCACCGTCGGTGACGGGGCAGCCAGCGTCAGGGCATTGTTGCGGACATCCAGATTGGTCAGGAACTGCTGCTGTGCATAGTAAGAGCCCAGCATGTTCACCGTCGGGCGATCGGTAATCGCTGTGGTGCTCCAGACCTGTTTTAGCAGTAGCGTAGCCAGCCAGGCGATCAGGGCAAACAGCAGTGCCAGCCCGACAATCCAGCGTTTACCACGCCATAAACGGCAGCTCAGGCCGCGAATATCCAGTTCGTTATCCACAACGTCAGCAGGCATGGCAGAGGTATCCTTTTTCAGCATCGGGTTCATTTATTTTTTGCTTCTCGATGATGGCTCAGACGACGCTTGATACGCCGTAAGCGTCGCGCCACACGCCACGCATGTTTCAGGCAGTAGCCATAAACCATAAACGCGCCCAGGAACAGCAGCAGCATCACCCACTCCGGGATAAATGCCAGATATTCACCCAGAACACCGATACCGGCGAGGATGGCCGCCGCAACGGTAATCAGGACAAAGGCCTGACGCGAGGTAAAACCGGCACGCATAATCAGATGGTGGATGTGCTGACGATCAGCCGAGAACGGGCTCATGCCTTTGCGCAGGCGACGATACATAATCGCCACCATATCCATCAGGGGAATGGCGATGAGCCAGAGGGCGGTCACTGGCGTGATGGGATGGCTCAGACCCTGCGTCGTTTCCAGCAGAATCCAGATGATGGTGAAGCCGATCATGGTGCTGCCGGCGTCACCCATAAAGACTTTAAACCGACGCCCGAGGAAGCCGAGGTTAAGCAGAATATAGGGCAGCGTGGCGGCAATCATCGCAAAGCACCACATCGCCAGGCTGGTCTGGCCGTCGAAATAGAGGATGATGCCCATGGCGGCAAAGGTCACTGAGGAGAGGCCGCCCAGCAGACCGTCAATGCCATCCACCATATTAAAGGCGTTAATCGCGGCCCAGACGGCGAACAGCGTCAGCACATAGCCAAAGGGCCCCACGATCAGCTCGAACGGACCGACGATAAAGCCCAGACTCAGCAGATAGAGTTTTGCCCCCACCATCATGACAACAGCTACCAGCGCCTGCACCACCGCGCGGATTTTAACGCTGATATCAAAGCGATCGTCGAGCGCCCCGACCAGCACCAGCACACCGGCGCAGCCGAGATAGAGCAGCGCATGTGGCAGATAGTAGTTAGTAATGGCAAACGTAAAGCAGATACCTGCAAACACGGAGATGCCGCCCACCAACGGAATCGCGCCATGATGGCGTTTACGTGAGTTAGGCTTATCAACCAAACCAATTTTTTTAGCTGCTTTTCGAGCAAAAAAGAGGAAAGCCAGGGAAAAGAGAAAAATTAAACCAAGCTCAGTACTCATAGTGAGTAAATTCACGTTAAACGCTCTCAGCTAACATCCCGCACCACAATACGCGAAAAAGCGCGCCTGGTGCTGTGTCGGATTCCGAATTCTGCATAAAGAGACAGACGAACGGTCATAAATTCGCCATCACTACCACAGTCATTATAAATGCTCCTGCCAGTGTTCAATCCTATAGCTCACAAATGAAAAACGCCACGTCGGGACGTGGCGTAAGGTCGATTTTCTGCGCATTTGAACTAAAAAAGCCGAATCTGTGGTCCGGCCTGGCAGTATCGGATTAAGAACGCTTCATCATATCGAAGAATTCATCATTGGTTTTGGTCATCGCCAGCTTATTGATGAGGAATTCCATTGCGTCGATTTCGCCCATTGGGTGAATAATTTTACGCAGGATCCACATCTTCTGCAGCTCTTCCTGAGAGGTGAGCAGCTCTTCTTTACGCGTACCAGAACGGTTGTAATCAATCGCCGGGAAGACGCGTTTTTCAGCAATTTTACGGGCGAGATGCAGTTCCATGTTACCGGTACCTTTAAACTCTTCGTAAATGACTTCATCCATCTTCGAACCGGTATCAACCAGCGCGGTCGCGATGATGGTCAGGCTTCCGCCCTCTTCCACGTTACGTGCAGCACCAAAGAAACGCTTTGGACGATGCAGGGCGTTGGCATCCACACCACCCGTCAGGACCTTACCTGAAGCAGGTACCACGGTGTTGTAGGCACGTGCCAGACGTGTGATGGAGTCGAGCAGGATGATGACATCTTTTTTATGCTCAACCAGGCGCTTGGCTTTCTCGATCACCATTTCCGCAACCTGAACGTGGCGCGATGCGGGCTCATCGAAGGTTGAGGCAATAACTTCACCTTTAACCAGACGCTGCATCTCGGTCACTTCTTCCGGGCGCTCGTCAATCAGCAGCACCATTAGCACGCAATCCGGGTAGTTGTACGCCAGGCTTTGCGCAATGTTTTGCAGCAGCATGGTTTTACCGGCTTTCGGCGGTGCCACGATCAGACCACGCTGACCACGACCGATCGGCGATGCCAGATCGAGTACGCGAGCGGTTAAATCTTCCGTTGAGCCATTACCCCGCTCCATACGCAGACGTTTATTTGCGTGCAGCGGCGTGAGGTTTTCGAACAGAATCTTATTACGCGCGTTTTCCGGCTTGTCGTAGTTAACTTCGTTAACTTTCAGCAGCGCAAAATAACGTTCACCTTCTTTTGGTGGACGGATTTTGCCAGAGATAGTGTCACCAGTGCGGAGGTTAAAGCGGCGGATTTGGCTGGGGGAAACGTAGATATCATCAGGGCCGGCGAGGTAGGAGCTGTCTCCGGAACGGAGGAATCCAAATCCATCCTGAAGAATCTCCAGCACGCCATCACCAAAGATGTCTTCGCCGCTTTTCGCGTGCTGCTTCAGGATTGAAAAGATAATGTCCTGCTTACGCATGCGAGCCTGATTTTCCAGCCCCATATTTTCGCCGAGAGTAATCAGCTCAGCAACCGGCGTATTCTTTAATTCGGTAAGATTCATAGTGATGGGTTCTTAAACTCGGGGTAATACTCGGAATGTTTGTCGTGAGTGGTATGGCAATTAATCCATGCCGTTAATGGCTCTTTTCGGCTCTTCCCGACGATCATCGTATGAAATGGCGATCGGTATGCAGGCAGATGTCCGAATGTGATGCCAGAGTTGGAGCTAACCGTAAGATTGCTGAACCGTTCTATCTTTATAAGGTACAGGGCGACAGGGTTCACCAAGGGAAAACTTTTAGATGCAAACTACAAGGTAAGTTCGTAATGCAGTATGAGTAACTTAGCACGCCCGAAAGCGAACGTCCAGCAGCAGGAGATAAATTCACCACTGCCAGACGTTCAGCCCTGAATTACGCCAGGTTGGCGTTCAGGAACTCTTTCAATTGGCCTTTAGACAGCGCGCCCACTTTGGTCGCGGCGACTTCGCCATTTTTAAACAGCAGCAGCGTCGGGATACCACGAATGCCGTATTTCGGTGCCGTGCCTGGGTTATCATCAATATTCAGCTTAGCGATGGTTAGCTTGCCATCATACTCTTCTGCAACTTCATCAAGGATGGGCGCGATCATTTTGCAAGGACCACACCATTCAGCCCAGAAATCTACCAGTGTAACGCCGTCGGCTTTCAGCACGTCGGTGTCGAAACTGTCATCAGTCAGATGAACGATTTTATCGCTGCTCATGTTTTACTCCACAAGATTATGCCTGGCGAATTGGCGTAATATATACCAATGTTGGTTGACTTTATTTCATCGGATACGCTTTCGTAAAGCGATAGTAAGCTGATATTCTACCACACTATGAGCAAAACACACTTAACTGAACAGAAGTTTTCCGACTTCGCCCTGCACCCAAAAGTGGTGGAAGCCCTTGATAGTAAAGGCTTTCAATACTGCACGCCGATTCAGGCGTTAGCTCTGCCTTTTACGCTTTCAGGGCGTGATGTTGCAGGCCAGGCGCAAACCGGTACCGGCAAAACGATGGCGTTTCTGACGTCAACGTTTCATCATCTTCTCTCTCATCCTGCGGCGGAAGGTCGTCAGGTTAACCAGCCACGGGCTTTAATTCTTGCGCCGACGCGTGAACTTGCTGTGCAGATTCATGCGGATGCCGAACCCCTTACCGCCTCAACCGGCCTGAAACTGGGTCTCGCCTATGGCGGAGACGGTTATGACAAACAGCTGAAAGTGCTGGAGCAGGGCGTTGATATTCTGGTGGCAACCACCGGCCGTCTGATCGATTACGCGAAGCAGAATCATGTCAACCTCGGTGCCATTCAGGTCATGGTACTGGACGAAGCCGATCGCATGTTCGATCTCGGCTTTATTAAAGATATCCGCTGGCTGTTCCGTCGCATGCCGCCTGCTACGCAGCGTCTGAGCATGCTGTTTTCGGCGACGCTCTCTTACCGCGTCCGTGAACTGGCGTTTGAGCACATGAACAGTGCTGAATATGTAGAAGTGGAACCGGAACAAAAAACCGGTCATCGCATTCAGGAAGAGCTTTTCTATCCGTCAAACGAAGAGAAAATGCGCCTGCTGCAGACCCTGCTGGAAGAAGAGTGGCCCGATCGCGCCATTATCTTCGCCAACACCAAGCACCGCTGTGAAGATATCTGGGGCCACCTGGCTGCCGATGGACACCGTGTTGGTCTGCTGACCGGCGACGTGGCTCAGAAGAAGCGCCTGCGCATTCTGGATGACTTCACTAAAGGTGATGTGGATATTCTGGTCGCCACCGATGTGGCCGCTCGCGGTCTGCACATTCCGGCTGTAACGCACGTCTTTAACTACGATCTGCCAGATGACTGTGAAGATTACGTTCACCGCATTGGCCGTACCGGTCGTGCCGGTGCCAGCGGACACTCTATCAGTCTGGCCTGTGAAGAGTACGCGCTGAACCTGCCTTCAATTGAAGAGTACATTGGCCACAGCATTCCGGTCAGCAAGTACAGCAGCGAGGCGTTGTTGACCGATTTACCGCCGCCAAAGCGTCTGCAACGCAGCCGTACCGGCAATGGTCAGCGTCGCGGAGGGAATAACGCCAATCGTCGCGGTGCTCCACGCAACAACAACCGCAAACGTTCAGGTTAGGCCACCATGCTCAGCGCGTCGTCACTTTATGCAGCGATCGATTTAGGGTCTAACAGCTTTCATATGTTGGTGGTGCGCGAAGTCTCTGGCAGTATTCAGACCGTCGCAAAAATTAAGCGCAAGGTTCGCCTTGCTGCCGGTCTGGATAAAAATAACCTGTTGTCAGCCGATGCGATGTCGCGTGGCTGGCAATGCCTCAGACTCTTCTCTGAACAATTGCAGGATATTCCCCCCGATCAGATTCGTGTGGTGGCGACCGCCACGCTGCGTCTGGCTGCCAATGCGCAGACCTTCCTCGACACCGCCCAGCAGATCCTCGGCTGTACCATTAATGTCATCAGCGGTGAAGAAGAGGCGCGTCTGATTTATCAGGGTGTGGCCCACACCACCGGCGGTTCCGACAAGCGTTTAGTGGTCGATATCGGCGGCGGCAGTACCGAACTGGCTACCGGCGACGGCTCACACGCATCAGTGTTGTTCAGCCTGTCGATGGGCTGTGTGACGTGGCTGGAGCGCTTCTTCAGCGATCGTCATCTGGCAAAAGAGAACTTCGACCAGGCTGAACAGGCGGCCCGTGAGATGATCCAGCCGATTGCCGCGCAGCTGCGTGCGCAAGGCTGGGAGGCCTGTGTCGGTGCATCCGGCACGGTTCAGGCGCTGCAGGAGATCATGGTGGCGCAGGGTATGGATGAGCGCATCACGCTGAATAAACTGCAGCAACTGAAGCAGCGTGCCATTCAGTGCGGCAAACTGGAAGAGCTGGAAATTGAAGGACTGACGCTGGAACGGGCACTGGTGTTCCCCAGCGGCCTGTCGATCCTGATCGCTATCTTCCAGGCGCTCAGCATCGATAGCATGACGCTGGCGGGCGGCGCACTGCGGGAAGGGCTGGTTTACGGGATGCTGCACCTGCCGGTTGACCGCGATATCCGTACCCGCACGCTGCACAACGTCCAGCGCCGTTTCAGCATCGATGTCGAACAGGCAGACCGCGTGCGTCAGCTGGCAGAAAGTTTTTTCCGTCAGGTTTACACGCCGTGGAAGCTGGATCAGCGCTGTCGTGAGCTGCTGCTCAGCGCCTGCGCGATCCACGAAATTGGCCTGAGCGTCGACTTCCGTCATGCGCCGCAACACGCGGCATATCTGGTGCGTCACCTCGATCTGCCTGGCTTCACACCGGCGCAGAAGAAGCTGCTGGCCTGTTTACTGCAAAATCAGAGCGGCAGCATCGATCTGGCATTGCTGACTCAGCAAAACGCGCTGCCGCCGCGCCTGGCGGAACGGATGTGCCGTCTGCTGCGGCTGGCGATTATTTTCTCCACCCGCCGTCGCGATGACACCCTGCCTGCAGTGCGGCTACTGGCAGACGATGATGCCCTGCATCTGACCCTGCCCGCAGGCTGGCTGGAGGCGCATCCGCTGCGCAGCGAACTGCTGGAGCAGGAAAGCCACTATCAGTCTTACGTCCACTGGTTGTTAACCCTGTCGTAATGGCACCCGCGTGAGGCGAATCTCCTTCGCCTCCTGCGAGGTTTAACTCTTCTTCGCCTTATCCAGCATCGCTCTCAACCCGGCGACCCGACTCTGCCCGGTTTTCATCCGCTCTTCCGCACTGACCACTTTGCGCTCGGTCTCCCATTGCAGATCGTCCTGGGGCAACTCCAGCAGGAAACGACTCGGTTCAGGCCGGATTAACTCGCCATACTGCCGGCGTTCGCGACACAGGGTGAAAGTCAGTTCTTTCTGCGCCCTTGTGATCCCCACGTAAGCCAGGCGACGCTCCTCTTCGATGTTGTTCTCATCGATACTGCTCTGATGCGGCAGCAATCCCTCTTCCATGCCCACCAGGAATACATAGGGGAACTCCAGACCTTTAGAAGCGTGCAGCGTCATCAATTGCACCTGATCCAGCTCTTCATCGCTTTCACCGCGCTCCATCATGTCGCGCAGAGTAAAGCGCGTCACCACCTGCGCCAGCGTCATCGGCACATCGATATCGCTGCCTTCCAGCATTTCAGTCATCCACTGAAACAGCGTATTGACGTTTTTCATCCGCATTTCGGCAGCTTTCGGGCTGCCGGAGGTTTCAAACAGCCAGCTTTCATAGTCGATGCCGCGAATCAAATCGCGGACGGCGTTCACCGGCTCACGTTCGCTCAGCTGGATAATCTCATTCAGCCAGTGGGTGAAGCGCTGCAGATGCTCCAGACCACGGCCGCTCAGCGTCTGCCCCAGCCCGACATCAAAACTGGCGTTAAACAGACTTTTGCTACGCAGGTTGGCCCATTCACCGAGCTTCTGCAGCGTGGCCGGGCCAATCTCGCGGCGCGGCGTATTGACGATGCGCAGAAATGCGCTGTCATCCTCAGGATTGGTCAGCACACGCAGATAGGCGAGCAGATCTTTAATCTCAGGGCGTGAGAAGAAGGAGGTGCCGCCAGAGATGCGATAAGGAATGCGGTTCTGCATCAGAAACTTTTCAAAGGTCCGTGACTGATGGTTGCCGCGATAGAGAATCGCGTAATCTTTGTATTGCGTGCGGTTAATAAAGTGATGCGCGATCAGTTCGCCTGTGACCCGCTCTGCCTCATGCTCTTCGCTGTTGGCGGTCACCACTTTGAGTTCGCTGCCCTGCCCCAGCTCTGAAAACAGCCGCTTTTCAAAGACGTGCGGATTATTGGCAATCAGGATATTCGCCGCCTTAAGTATGCGCTGCGAAGAGCGGTAGTTCTGCTCCAGCTTTACTACTTCCAGCGCCGGAAAATCCTGATTCAGCAACACCAGATTCTGCGGCCGTGCGCCACGCCACGAGTAGATCGACTGGTCATCGTCGCCGACCACCGTGAAACGCGCGCGCGCGCCAACCAGCAGCTTAACCAGCTCATACTGGCTGGTGTTGGTGTCCTGATACTCATCCACCAGCAGATAGCGGATACGCTGCTGCCAGCGCTCGCGCACTTCCTGATTACGCTGTAGCAGCAGCGTCGGCAGCAGGATCAGGTCATCAAAATCCAGTACGTTGCACGCCTTAAGATGCTGGCTGTAGAGGGCATAGCAGTGGGCAAAGATATTATCCTGCTGCGAGCGCGCCAGCGCGGCGGCACCCTGCGGATCGATCAGATCATTTTTCCAGTTCGAAATGGTGGAGATGAGCTGCTGTAACAGCGTCTTATCCTCTTCCAGCCACTCTCTGGTCAGCTCTTTCAGCAGGGCGAGCTGATCCTGATCGTCGAACAGTGAGAAGTTGGACTTCATGCCCAGTGCCGCCGTCTCGCGCTTGATGATCTCCAGTCCCAGCGTATGGAAAGTCGAGATCAGCAGACCGCGCGCCTCTTTGCGGCCCAGCGTCTGCGCCACACGCTCTTTCATTTCGCGCGAGGCTTTATTGGTAAAGGTTACTGCGGCGATGTGGCGCGCCTGATAGCCGCATTCACGAATCAGATGGGCGATTTTATTGGTAATCACGCGGGTTTTGCCCGATCCCGCGCCCGCCAGCACCAGACAGGGACCGGTAACAAATTCGACGGCACGTTGTTGGCTGGGGTTTAAACGCATAAAAGAAATCGCCTGATTGAATCAAAAGAAAGGGGTTTATACTGGGCGGCAATTATACACAACCGAGATACCAACATGGCGAAAACCGCGGCGGCTTTACACATCCTGGTCAAAGAGGAAGCGCTGGCAAAAGAGATTCTGGCGAAACTGGCGAAAGGCGGCAATTTTCAGGAGCTGGCAAAGAAGCACTCTACCTGTCCTTCCGGCCGGAAGGGGGGCGATCTGGGCGAGTTCCGGCAGGGACAGATGGTGCCGGCCTTTGATAAAGCGGTCTTTACCTGCCCGCTGCTGACGCCTTACGGGCCGGTAAAGACCGGCTTTGGTTATCACATTATCAAAGTGCTCTACCGCAACTAATCACTTCTTCTGTTTCATCTGCTGCAGGACGGTGCTGCACTGGTTGTCTTCGTTATCACTTGGCGAGATCATGGCCAGCAGCGCCGCTGCCGGGCCGACGACCGCACCCAGTGCCACAGCAGCAGCACCGCGGGCCAGCAGTGGCCCTGCTTTCACGCCTGCATCAGGATTTTTAAAGGTGCCGCGCACGTAGAGCGGGGAGCGCAGCGTCACGATGCGAATGCCCTTACTTTCCGGGTTTACCGACAGATCCAGCCGCTCACTGGCGAAGTTGGCGTTACCTGACACATTGATAATCGCGTTCTCGGTATCAAACACAAACAGGTTAGGGGTCGCCACACCATTCTGCAGTCTGAGATCGGTCGCAGCGCAGTTGATACGCACCTGGTCATCGCCAAACAGCTTGCCCACCACGTAGTTACCGACGTTGAGTCCGGCAATCTCCATCAGGCTGCGACTGATCAGCCCATCATTCATCAGCAGCTTAAGCTGACCGTTGCTGGTCGCCAGCAGATCGGCCACGGAGTTACCGGTGCCGGTAAAACTGGCATCGCCATTGAGCTGACCACGGCTGTTCTTCATTGCGTCCACCGTCGGAAAGAGCTGACGCAGCTGCAGCTTACGTACATGAAGGTCAACCCGGCCACGCATCGGCGAGCGATCGCCCTCCAGCCGGATGGTGCTGTTGAGATTGCCGCCTGCCACACCAAAACGCAGCGGATCCAGCAGCAGATCGCCGCTTTTCAGCTGTAAATGGGTGTAGAGATCGCTTAACGGCAGGGAATTACTGTGTTCGATTCGTTTGCCGCTGAACTTCACATCGGCATCCATCACGTCCCAGTTTTTGGTCTCAAATTTATCGTGCGGCAGCACGCGGTCGGCGGGCTGATTCGATTTCTCACCGCGACGGGCTTTGGCCTGCGCGGTTTTTTCACTGCCTTTGCCGGAATCCACACCAATCAGCGGCCCCAGATCGGCCATACGCAGTTGCTCTGAGGTCAGTTCGCCGGTCAGCGTCGGACGGGGTTTGCCCTGCGTGTAAATCAGGGAGCCATGAATATCGCTGTCGCCAATGTGTCCGTTGAATTTCTCATAGCGGTAGACCGCACCTTTTTCGCCATTGAATTTCGCAATCAGATGGCCGTCAGTTTCATAAGGGGGTGTGTCAGGCAGCAGGACGCCGGTCAGCCCGTAGAGATTCGCCAGCGTATCGCCCGAGAAGCGCAGTCGCACATTCAGCCCGCCGAGGTTCATCGGATCCTGCACGCCCCCCGTTACCTGAACCCGCGTGGTGCCGTTTCGCACATCGGCCTGCACCGGGAAAGGGGTGTTCTGGCTGCGCAGCGAGAGCATGCCGCCAATCTTGCCTTCACCGCTGAGCTTTTCATTGTTGTAGGTGCCACTGGCCTGCCAGCCAAAGACGAAGTCTCCCGCGCCCTTCTGCTGATCGTCACCGCCGGCAATCTGCGCATAGGGCACCGGTTTGCCCAGCGGATTGACCTGTACCGTGACATCGGCGCGGTTAACCGCATCGCGATAGCGGATTTGCCCCTGATCAAACAGGATATTATCCAGCCGGAAGGACCAAGCCGAGGGCGCGCTGTTCCTGTCATCCTTGTCACTACCGGCGAGATCAAACGTCCAGTTATTCTTTTTATCCGCCGTCTGAATCAGGCGCGCATCGGGCCGCTGCAACTTAATCCATGGGATGAACAGCTCTTTATGCAGCAACGACAGCGGTGACAGCGTGGCATCCACACGTTGCAGATGCACCATGGTGACGTCAGAAATGTCTGGCGGATTGCCCAGCATAATATCTTCCGCGTGCACCTGCGGCCACGGCACCCAGCGCCGCCAGCCTGCCTCGTCGCGATTTCTTGCCCAGTCGATACCCAAATCTCCCCGTATCGCAAAGGGACGGTTTAATTCGGTAGAGACTTTCTGATTGATGGTGGGTTTCAGGCGATTCCAGTCAAAGGTGGCGATGACGACGATAATCACCACGATGAATAACACCAGAATTCCTGCTACCCAGCTGACTATTTTACCGGTACGCGACATTACGCTTTCTCCTTGCACATTCACGGTCTGCGTTAAAGATAGTCGAGACGGCGAGCAACGGCATCAGGGAAGCTGGATAGTGAGATGATTCAGTTCAGAAAATGGGACAGGCCGCGAAAAGTAGTAGCCCTGGGCCGCGATAGCGGGGGATGCTTTAACCTGCTGCCACTGCGCTTCCGTCTCCACCCCTTCAACAATGACGCCGTTGCAGTAACGATTGATCAGTGCCAGCAGCATCGAAAACAGGCTGCGCCCTTCATTGGTGGTGCCCAGCATATTAAAAAGGTCGCGCGACAGCTTGATGTAATCATATTTCAGTTCAGTCAGCGCCGAGAAATTCGCCATACCGGAACCGAAGTCATCCAGCCACAGCGGCCCCAGTTCAGGTATTTTCGCTACTTTCTCCTCCTGCGGCAGCGCCTGGTGCTCGGTGAGTTCAAAGCGTATCCATGGCAGGCCGGCAATGAGACGACGAATAGCGGGTCGGTGCTGAATGGCGAGCAGTGAGGGACCGTCGATGTTGACCGAAGCGACCACATCATTGTGCTCGAAAAATGCAGTCCATTCGGCAAGAAGTTCAAGCTGCTCATACACGACGTTCAGGCGCTGAGCGATGTCGAGTCCGGCAAACCAGGCTTCAGGCGAGAGATTCCGCTCCGGTGCCATGGGATGATAAACGGCGGTCAGCAGTTCAATGGCCAGTAACCGACCGGTTACCCGATAAATCGGCTGAAACCGATAGCGTCGATGACATTGTTGCCAGAAGAGCGGCGTTTCCGTGTGGAGATTAAGGTCGGTTGAAGACGGCAGCCATTGGCTAATACTCTCCATCACCATGCTATTTTCCTGGTTGGTAACACGTCCCCAAAACGGGAGACTGAAGCGATTATCGTAAATGCCTGTGAAAATGAGATGAATGGGGCGGCCGTATGAAAACGGAGAGTTTACCAGCCGCTTCGTTAGCATAATCGGTAAAACAGGCCAAAATTAGCCGCTCTTATTGCCCGGATCGGGGCCTTTCAGCACCTTAAGTTAAATTAAAACACCGTTTTAAAACCATTGACGTCTGCCATACCAGACGCGAGACTAAGGCGATATTTCACTACAGGTCTGAAACCATGACGCAGAAGAAAATCGCCATCATCGGCGAATGCATGATTGAGCTGTCCGAAAAGGGTGACAACATTAAGCGGGGCTTTGGCGGCGATACCCTTAACACGGCCGTGTATCTTGCCCGCCAGGTTGATGAGCCGCAGTTACGGGTCGATTACGTTACCGCGCTGGGGACGGATTCGTTCAGCGATCAGATGATCGCAGCCTGGCAGCAGGAGAAGGTGAATACTGACCTGATTCAGCGCCTCGATAATAAGATGCCGGGCCTGTATGTGATTGAAACCGATGCCGACGGCGAGCGTACCTTCTGGTACTGGCGCAGCGATGCTGCCGCGCGTTACTGGCTCGACAGCCCGCAATCCACAGAGATAGCCGAACAGCTGTCGCACTACGATTATCTCTACCTCAGCGGTATCAGTCTGGCGATTCTGCCGACGTCAAGCCGTGAGAAGCTGATGACGCTGCTGGCCCGCTGCCGGGCGAATGGCGGCAGGGTGATTTTTGATAACAACTACCGCCCGCGTTTATGGGCCGATCGCGTCAGCGCGCAGGCTGCGTATCGCGCCATGCTGAACTGTACCGATATCGCTTTCCTGACGCTGGATGATGAACATCTACTGTGGGGCGAGCAGCCGCTCGATGACGTTATCGCGCGTACCCGTCAGGCTGGTGCCAGCGAAATCGTCATTAAGCGGGGTGCAGACTCCTGTCTGGTCGCTATCGGCGATGCGCCGCTGATTGAGGTGCCTGCGGTACGTCTGGCGAAAGAGAAAGTGATCGATACGACGGCCGCTGGCGATTCATTCAGTGCCGGATATCTGGCGCGCCGTCTGACGGGCGCTTCTGCAGAGGCCGCCGCGCAGCGCGGACACCTGACGGCCAGCACTGTGATTCAGCATCGCGGCGCGATTATTCCGGCAGCGGTGATGCCTGACTGATGCTGTAGCAGCTGGTGTCGTAAAGATCGGTCTGCAAATGTAGATAACGAAAAATACGCCCAGAGGCGCATTTTTTGGCTGTTGATTATGTCTGGCTGAGTCGCTGTGAGCGCGCGCCTGCACAGGGAAACGGGTCAGTTCGGAAAGATGCTAAGGCAGTGCCTGACTGCTCGGCCCGGCTACGGGACGCTTTCCTCTTCTGACCGGTTTCCTGCGCGTTGAGCCTTGTTATTGCGGTTGGGTTCACTCTGCTTTAGCTTTAGCTTTTGGCATTCGTGCCTCTTACGCACAAAGCGGCTGACTGAACTGCATCGGATAGAGCCGCGCATACGCGCCGTTCTGTTGCAGCAACTGCTGATGCGAGCCGCGCTCAACAATCATTCCCTCTTCTACCAGCAGAATTTCATCAGCCTTTTCAATGGTCGAGAGCCGGTGAGCGATGATCAGCGTGGTCCGGTTCTGCTGCAGCGTCTCCAGCGCAGACTGAATCGCGCGTTCAGACTCGGTGTCCAGGGCCGAGGTCGCTTCGTCGAGGATCAGAATCGGGCTGTCGCGCAACAGGGCGCGGGCAATCGCAATGCGCTGCCGTTGTCCGCCCGACAGCAGTACCCCATTTTCGCCAATCATCGTATCCAGTCCGTTATCCATTTTATTAATGAATTCCATGGCATGAGCCATCTCTGCCGCCTTTTCAATTTCCTCGCGGCTGAAGACATCGGTACGGGCATAGGCAATGTTGTTGGCCACCGTGTCGTTGAACAGGTGAACATGCTGAGAGACCAGCGCCATCTGCTCGCGCAGCGAGGCCAGTGTGTAATCACGCAGATCATGTCCATCCAGCAAAATTTCGCCGCTGTTGACGTCGTAAAAGCGCGTCAGCAGGCTGGCGAGGGTCGATTTCCCCGAACCGGAACGGCCGACCAGCGCCACGGTTTTACCGGCGGGAAGGGTCAGATTGATATGCTGCAGCGCCGGTGTTTCCGCCCCCGGATAGGTAAAGGTGACGTCGCGAAACTCAATGTTGCCGGTGGCGCGCTTAACCACGCGTGTACCTTCGTCCTTCTCCTGTTCCATATCCAGAATCGCAAACAGCGTCTGACAGGCCGCCATGCCGCGCTGAAACTGGGCATTGACGTTGGTCAGCGACTTTAACGGACGCATCAGCATCAGCATGGCGGAGAACACCGCACTGATTGAGCCTGCGGTCAGCGTGGCCATCACTGAGGGAAAACTGGCCGCATAGAGCACAAAGGCGAGTGCTGACGAGGCAAGAAGCTGAATAATCGGATCGGAGAGTGAGGTCGCCGAGACCATTTTCATTCCCTGGCGACGCATTTGGTTACTGACCTGGTTGAAGCGGTCGGTCTCAACCTGCTGACCGCCGAACATCAGCACCTCTTTATGCCCTTTCAGCATCTGCTCGGCATGAGAGGTCACCTGCCCCATGGTGTTCTGCATATTTTTGCTGATACGGCGGAAGCGCCGGGAGACGATGCGGATCGCCAGCGACACAATGGGAGCCAGCACCAGCAGGATCAGGGAAAGCTGCCAGCTGTAATAAAACATCATGACAAACAGACCAAGAATCGAGGCCCCTTCACGCACCACCGTCACCAGCGACCCGGAAGAGGAAGACGCGACCTGTTCGCAGTCGTAGCTGATACGGGAGAGCAGCGTGCCGGTTGATTGCTGATCAAAGAACGATACCGGCATGCCCATCATGTGACTGAACAGCCGACAACGCAGGGCCATCACCACTTTGCCTGATACCCAGGAGATACAGTAGCTGGAGATATAGCCGCTGACACCGCGGATAAGAATCAGCCCGATAATCACCAGCGGCATCCAGACCAGAATACCGGGATTTTTCTGGCCAATGACATCGTCGAGCAGCGTCTTCAGTAACGTCAGCATAAACGGGTCTATGGCGGCGTTGACGATCAGGGCAACACCCGCGACCAATAGCCCCAGCCTGAAGGGAGAAATCATCGGCCACAGGCGACCAAAGGTTTGTCTGGTAGAGAGATTGGTATCAAACATGACATGCATCTTACCGTTGTGAACAGACGGATGATGTTATGTTAAACCGCGTCAACCAACCGGAAACTGCCGCGTGGTAAAGGATGCTGGCCATTCCCAGATGAGACTGGCACATTAATTTCACCATAGAGGCAGAGAAAACTCTGGTACTAAAAGCATTATGTCACCTTAACAGCAAACAGCGTGATATCCGGTAAATTGCGGCTAATAAAGCGGCCCGTGCCAGCTATTTACCTTAAGCTAAAAATTAGCGGTTAATAACAGACACGCTGCGGCAACGCTCTTTAATTCCTCTTATAATTTATTGATTAATATTAAACAGTTACACAAACAGATCGCTCTCCAGGCATAGTCCGAATCTGGTCAGATTCGCCCTTTTCGGATGGACGACCGCCTGAAAAAAGACCATCTTTTAATCAAAAGACAGCAGGATGCTGTTCTCTCCGGCCGCGAACAAAACAATTAAAATATTCCCCGCATCAGGATCTATTTATGCACACAGAAATTATTAATATCTGGCCACACGGCGATGCACCAGGCGCCAGCGACTCGCGCGCCGAGCCGCAGATTGTCGATATGGCAAAAGAGTATGAACCTTACGATCGCGCTGCTACCGGCGTGCGTTGCCCGGAGATGGCGATCTGGCATCCGGTCGAATCCAACGGCATTACCCTGCTGGTCGCACCGGGCGGTGGCTATCAGCGTGTAATGATCGATCGTGAAGGCAGCGCGCTGGCCACCTTCTTTACTTCCATGGGCTACACCCTGGCGGTCATGACCTATCGCCTGCCCTATGACGGGCATCACGAAGGTCCCGACGCACCGCTGGCCGATGCGCAGCGTGCGGTTCGCGTCCTGCGTGATCGGGCACAGCGTGGCCTGAACGGTAAATACATTGTGATGATGGGCTTTTCGGCGGGTGGCCACGTGGCGGCCAGCCTGGGAACGCGTTTCGCAGAGAAACTCTATCCGGTGCAGGATGGCGCAGAGAACTTCTCGCCGCGTCCGGATGCAATGGTATTAGTTTATCCGCTGATCAGCATGCGTGACGGCATCGCTCATGAAGGTGCCAGAACCCGCCTGCTGGGTGCGTGGCCCGATCAGAAAACGATTGAAGCCTACTCAATGGAAACCCGGGTTCATCCGCTGGTGCCGCCGACGCTGCTAATCCACGCCGCCGACGATGATGATGTCTCCGTGAATCACAGCATGGCGTTTTTCGGCGCGCTGCGTGAGCATAAAGTTCCGGCAGAAGTGCATTTCTATCAGAAAGGCGGACACGGATTTGGTATCCGTGGCGTGGCAGATTTGCCCCTCGCCAGCTGGCCGATGTTAGTGACCGAGTGGCTCAGGGCAAAAACCTGACATTACGCGGCGGGCGGAACGTCTTTGACGTTGCTATCCGGCGGACTGGCTTCATTGCTGGTCGCCGGTGCCGCTGATGGTGACATCACTTTGTCCCAGCTGTTTTGCAGGCTTTTTACGTTGGTTTCTGCTTCGCCTTCCGGCTGAATCAGAACCATCATCAGCTCCTGCGTCAGCTGCTGGCGCAGCTCCTGATTCAGCTGTTCGCGCGTCAGGCCGGCCAGGAAAGTCTGACGCAGCTTCTGGTACTGCTCCGGCGCGATATCGACCACGGCGTTCTGCTGCGAGCGCAGGCGCTGGCTCATCAGAACATCGGTGTCGGTGCGGGCATAAGTGGTAAACAGCTTGTTCAGCTCCAGCAGCTTCTGCGCCATCAGCGCATCAAACTCCTCCTGCGGTATACCTTTGTCACGCACGTTCGCCAGCTCACGTGCCACCAGATTCATATTCTGCGCCAGATTTTCATTACGTCCATCCATGTTGATGGAGCACTGCGCACGCTGATAGAGCACCCGGCAGTCGAATCCGACCTGGATGCCCTGCGCCTTACTGTCACTGAGTGCACGCTGAACGTGCCAGAACAGTGCTTCACGGGCCAGATCGCTTTGCCAGTAACGCTGCAGATTCTGGGAGTCACGAATCGGTTGCCATGGCGTATCCCACACCAGCGACAGACGATCCTGAGTCATGTTGCTGCTGACCAGATTCACCGGCTCATGTGGCAGCGGCGACAGCGTCGGCAGTGGCGCAGGGGTTTCACGTTTGCCGGTTAACGCCGAGAAGGTTTTGTTGATCTGTTCAGAGAGGTTACGGCTGTCGACGTTGCCTACCACGTAGAGCGTCATCGCGTCCGGGGTGTACCACTGATGATAAAAATCGCTGAGCTGGGTTAAATCCACCGGTGCACGGGGTTGTGCAGCGGGATCGTGCGCCAGTAACGCGGAGCCTTTCAGACGGTAGCGCCACCAGACATCCTGCGGATCTTTCGGCCAGGTCGCCACCGGATCGGAGGCGGCCAGCGCGGTGTTAACCACTTCTTCAGTGATCGCCATATTGCCCGCCGTGGCCGCCAGCCAGTTCATCGCTTCTTTCAGCAGCTCGGGGCGGTTATTCGGCAGACTCAGATTATATTGGGTGGTGTTATAGGAGGCGATAACGGGCGGTAGCGGATGCTGAGGATCCATCGCCTGTTGCCATAGCGCGCGCTGCTGCTGCGTATCGAGCGCCGTGTTGTGCACCATCGCCAGACGCGACAACAGATGGCTGAAGCCGGTCTGTTGCGCACTTTCCACCAGCGAACCGGTGTTCACCACCAGCCGCAGTTCAATGCGGTCACTGGGGCGCTGCGGTGTGGCCAGTAACTGCCAGTTAAATCCATTATCCAGCTTGCCTTCCTGCCAGGCCGGATCCGGTTGCAGCGTTTCGGCCTGGAGACCAAAGCTGCCTGCCAGCACTAATCCACCAACCAAAAGCCGAATTCTGGTGCCCTGCATGTGAACCCCTACTCAAATAATTCAAATATCGTTATCACTGGCGCATATTGCCGCTGTTATTAACGAATCGGCTGACGCCGAATCGCGCTGTTATCCAACAACAGAGTGTTTGACCACAGGAAGCTCAGGATGTCGCGCAACGAAGTGAAAAACGTCAAAAAAAACAAGTGGGGTTCATTATGCAAATGCCCGCTGTCAGGGCAAGCGACAGCGGGCATTTGTGGGGATTTAAGTGAAATTCAATGATTAAATTGAAGATTCAGACGCTTTATTCTCCTTATTACGGCCTGCCAGCGTGTCGTTCAACTGCTTACGATCCAGCTGATCGACCCACTTCGCCACCACCACGGTCGCCACACCGTTACCGATCAGGTTAGTCAGCGCACGCGCTTCGGACATAAAGCGGTCAATACCGAGTATCAGCGCCAGACCTGCCACTGGCAGATGGCCTACCGCAGAGAGCGTCGCCGCCAGTACGATAAATCCGCTTCCGGTTACCCCCGCTGCGCCTTTCGAGGAGAGCAGCAGCACCACCAGCAGCGTAATCTGATGGACGATATCCATGTGCGCATTGGTCGCCTGAGCGATAAACACCGCCGCCATGGTCAGGTAAATCGAGGTGCCGTCGAGGTTAAAGGAGTAACCGGTGGGGATCACCAGCCCGACCACTGATTTCTTACAGCCCAGTTTCTCCATCTTATCCAGCATGCGTGGCAGTGCAGACTCGGAAGAGGATGTACCCAGCACAATCAGCAGCTCTTCTTTGATGTAGGCAATAAACTTAAAGATGCTGAATCCGGCAAACAGACGCGCAATCAGCCCCAGCACGATCACCACAAACAGAATACAGGTGATGTAGAAGCAGATGATCAACTGGCCGAGCTGCACCAGTGATCCCACGCCATATTTACCGATAGTGAACGCCATTGCACCAAATGCTCCTATCGGTGCCAGACGCATGATCATGTTGATGATGCCGAAAATGACTTTTGAGAAATTTTCAATCACGTTGAAAATCAGCGTGCCGGTGTTACCCAGACGATGCAGAGCAAAACCAAACAGAATGGCGAACAGCAATACCTGCAGAATATTGCCGCTGGCAAAAGCGCCAATCACGCTGTTAGGAATAATATCCAGCAGGAAGGGAACGATGCCCTGCTGTTCTGCCTGCTGGGCGTACATCGCCACGGCTTTAGCATCCAGCGTGGCAGGATCAACGTTCATCCCGGCACCTGGCTGCACGACGTTCACCACGATCAGGCCGATAATCAGCGCGATGGTGCTGACAATTTCAAAATAGAGCAGGGCAACTGCGCCGGTCCGTCCCACCGCTTTCATGCTTTCCATGCCTGCAATGCCGGTCACCACGGTACAAAAAATCACCGGGGCGATAATCATCTTGATTAACTTAACAAAGCCATCTCCCAGCGGCTTCATCTGGGTCCCTATTTCTGGGTAAAAATGGCCTAACAAAACGCCGATGCCAATCGCCATCAGCACCTGGAAATAAAGGCTTTTAAAAAGTGAGGTTTTCATAAACAGGTGTCCACTAACGCCGTGAGGTGATGTTGTCGGATTCGTTATTGTGACTGGCGGGCAACAGAGGTGACGCCTGACAGTAACCCGAAAATAACACTCTGTTTACGTGATTAATACAGGGTGACAAACGCCCAGGAAACCCTGGGATCGTAATTCTGAACTGAAACGCTTCAGCAAGGGGTTTTGTAACTAAAATTCTCGCAAAATCAATGAATCAGGCAATTATTGCGGCAGTGAGGAGTTTTCGATCCAGGTCTGGTTGAAGCGGCTCACCGGCAGCGCTTCCGCATAGAGATAGCCCTGACCGATAGCGATACCGCGTGCCAGCAGCCAGTCGCGCTGCTCCGCCGTTTCCACCCCTTCGGCAATCACCTCCAGATGGATAATCTCGGCGATGGCCGCCACGATGCGGACCATGGTGTCGTCATGCGGCAGTGCCGCCACAAAGCTGCGATCCATCTTCAGTTTGTTAACCGGCAACGCTTTCAGCTGATGGAGATAGTTCAGGTTGGAATAGCCCATGCCGAAATCATCCAGCGCCACCGCCACGCCGGTCTGCTGCAACAGTCGCAGCATCGACATCGCCTGTTCCGCATCGTCAAGCTGAGCCGTTTCTGTCACTTCCAGCACCAGGGTGCCTGGCGCAATGCGGTGGCGCGCCAGCAAAGATTGCAGATGAGAAACCACGCCGGTATCCCGCAGTTGCACAGCGGAAATATTCACACTCAGCGGCAGCATCATGCCCTGTCGCTGCCAGCCAGCCAGAATGCGGCACGCCTCTTCAAACACCCAGCGGCCAATCGCGCTAATCACGCCAATCTCTTCGGCACTGGCAATAAACTCTTCGGTCAGACCGTAACTGCCATCAGGCTGGCGCATACGCAGCAGCGCTTCTGCACCCGTTAACCTACCGGTGCGCATATCCACCTGGGGTTGCAGGTAGAGGGCGAACTGCTCATCGTGCAGCCCCTGCAGAATGTCATGCTCCTGTGTCAGACGCTTCTGGGCGCGCTCGGTCAGCGCGGCGTCAAAGAACAGGATCTGGTTTTTGCCCTGATGGCGAGCCGACATCATCGCCGAGGTCGCGCGGTCAAGCAGCTCATTCGCGTTCAGCGGCTTATCGTCGCGCAGCGCCAGACCGATACTGACGTTAGGACGCAGCTGCAGCTGATGCAGGTTGACCGGCTGATTCAGGCGAATCATCAGGTTACGCGCCAGGCGCAGCGCACGGAACGGATTACTGGCACGCTTCATTAACAGCACGAAGTCGCTGACACCGGTCTGCGCCAGCAGGGTATGGTCATCCAGCGTATGCCGGATTTTCTCCACCAGCGTCAGCATCAGCGTATCGCGCTGCTCATCGCTCAGGACGCCATTGGCTTCCTGCAGCGTTTCAATGCGGATCACCATCAGACCCAATGACTGTTCAGGGTTGCACATGAACTGTTCGACCAGCGCCAGAAACAGCGTACGGTTAGGCAGATCGGTGACGGCAAAATGGGTCGTCAGCCGGCTCATCTCGTCATGAATCGACTCCAGCACCTGCTGATTACGGTTATAGCTGCGGATCAGCATGCCGATTTCGTCATCGCGGTGGCTCTGCGGCAGGGTCAGTTTATGCGTCAGAATCGACTGCGGTGGCAGCTCCTGCAGCTCGCGTGAGAGATTGCGCAGCGGATGCACCACCAGCCGGTTGATGCACCAGCTGATCGCCACGGAGAGGATCAGCGCCAGCAGCAGATAGGTGATGATCATGGTTGAGAGGGTACTGAGGATAAACTGGTAGACGCGCGTCGAGTTAGCCTGCAACACCAGATAGGCCAGCGGCTTCGGCATCCCGGTATTTTCGACCGAATAGAGCGGCAGGGTAATCTGCACCGGCAGCTCAAACAGACGGGCCACCAGAAGCGGCACCGGTTTTTCCGTCTCGAAATCGGCGTGCAGGGCCTGGAACGCATTAGGCAGCACCACGTCGGCGCGCGATAAAATACCGGCAGGCTTCAGTGAATGAAGAATGCGTTCGGCCTGAGAAATATCGGCGCGCAGCACTGCTTCCGACAGCGGCTGGCGGACGGTGTGCGCGATATTTTCCATCTGCTGGGCGTAGTCAATCCTGCGCTGCTGCACAAAATGAAACAGTTGGATGACGATAAAGATACTGATGGTGATAACCGCAACCAGCGAAACTGTCGCCATCTGCTTTATCGTAAGTGATCGGCTTACGCGCAAAAAATTCTCTCCCGACGATGAAAAAAGCCCAGATAGCAGACAGGACAATGCCCGCCAGTATATCCCATAAACTGACTTTTTTACCGTCTGAAAAGTCCTGCTTTTTCCCGTTCCGTGTTATTTAAAATCTGCGTAAGGGATCAGCGGCTGTGGCGGCATATCGAGATCGCCTTCCCAGCCGCCGGCAGCATAGCGCACATAGAGCAAACCATGACTCGGGGTGTAATCCTTCGCCTGCTGAATATCGACACCCGCCCCAATAAACCAGCTCGACGTCAGCCGTCGCTCAATCACTGCCTGCAGCGTATAGCCCGTACCGCCGCCGGAACTGCTGGCAGAAGACGGATTACTGGCAAGGGTATAGCCCGGATTAACCGGATAGCGCTGCTGCGCACTGGTTTTCGAATGTGACCAGGAGACGGAGCCGCCCAGATCAAACGACCAGTTCTCTGTCCGCTGCCGCCAGGTCACCGGCACAGAAAAGGAGAGATACTGCTGCGGACTGTAGTAACCGCCCTGGCCGAAGGTGTAATCGCTGAGATCCTTCTGATAGTGCCAGAGCATGCTGTTAAGCCCGACGGTCGCACGGCGGTTGTCGCTGTTGATGAGCTTATAGTAATAGCCGCCCATCAGTCGTTCACGGCTGTTATCGGCGACATTTTTACCGGTGATCTGATGTGCGCTGATGTCGCCCCAGACGCCATGCGCGCCGCCCTGATCGTAACTCAGCCCGATGCTGCCGCCCGTGGCCACCACGCCACCCCAGCTTTTGCCCCCGTTGGCTGCAGGATCGCGCGTCCCGGCATAGGAGAGCAGCGAACTGGCTATCGGCCTGCGTGAGGCAGTGAGTGTGACGCCGAGCTGTTTCACATCGGTTTTCCAGCTCAGGCCGCCGGTCCAGTTAGTGACTTCAAAACCCAGCGGCGTGGTACCGAGGTCAGCCGACCAGGTCGCGTTATGCCAGCCCGCGGCCAGCGCCGTGCCCTCATCGCGCTGGCGGGTCTGGCGACTGCAGCCGCCCGAACTGGCGTCGTCACAGCTGCCAAACAGGGCGTCGATGCTGCCGTTTTGGGTGGAAAAGGTGCCTGCGGAGACATCCACCCGATCAAGACGGACAAAGCCCCGGCCATCGGCAAACGGATGTTCCGCCTGCAGCATGGTGGTGTGCGCCGTAAAATCGGAGATTCCGCCAGTACCGCTGTTGCGTGAATAGTCCTGCTGCACCGTCAGCGTGGTCTGCTGCTGACGGTAAAGATCGGCCGTGTCGCTGCGCAGGCTGCGCTTCAGCCAGTCATCCTGGGGATTGTTGCGGGTTGCCCGGCTGATATTGCCACGGCTATCGATACCGCTGGCCGTCATCGCCTGACGATAGTCTGCCAGCGCCTGTTCAGGCTGCTGCTGCGCCCCCTCCAGCCGTGCCGCATCACGAAACACCAGCGCCTTGTCCTGCGAAGGCGGCAGCACGGCAGCGCGCTGTTTCAGATCGGTAAACTGCGCGGCAGCCCGCGTGGTTTCACCCACCGCCTGCCACGCCAGCGCAGCACGGCGATCCGCATTGACACTGGCCTGCACCGGCGGCTGTAGCATCAGGGCCTGGCGAGCTTCGCGGGTGCGCTGCAGGGCAACCAGCGCTTCGATCCGTCCCAGCGCCGCATCGCCGTTATCCGGCTGGCGCGACAGCACAAGCTGATAATCCGCCAGCGCCTGCTGCGCTTCACCGCGTTCCAGCGCCCAGTCGGCCAGCATCAGGTCGCGCCGGGTAGAAACCGGCTGCTGCCGAAGCAGCGTCACCGCTGCCTGCTCCTGCCCGGCGGCGCGCAGCGCCTCAGCCTGGGCAAAGATCTGATCCTGCTTCAGGCGGTCAGCCAGCTCGCGCATATCGCTGCTCCACTGCGCGTCGGGCAGCCGATGCAGCGTGGCCATCGCCTCGCTGTTGTTATCATTGCCTGAGAACCAGAGTGCGGTCGCATACAGCGCGGTGGCGTCCTGAGGATGCTGCTGCGGCAGTGCGCGCATTACCGCATCCGCCTGCTGTCCGGTTCCGCTGTTACGCAGTGCCCCCGCCAGCCGGTAACTGAGCCAGACGTCATCCGGTGACAGCTCGCGCGCCTGGCGATATTTCTCTGCGGCCTGCGACCAGCGCGCCTGCTGCGCCAGGGCATCCGCTTCCGCACGCAGGCTGTCGCTGCGCAGCGTCCGGATTGTATCGGCCAGTGCGCGCTGCTGTGCAGCGGGCAAGGTATTAATAAATTCCATTTCGCGAGCGGGCGACACCGTCTGATACAGCCCCGCCAGCCGACGCACTGCGGTAATATTGGTGCCATCCAGCCGTCGCGCGCGCTGCCAGAACTGTTCAGCCGCCGCCGTCTCTTTGCGCGCCATCGCCACATCACCCAGGCCAATCAGGGCATAGCTGTCGCTGCTGTCATACGTTTGCGCCGCGCGATAGTGCTTTTCGGCAGCGTCGATATCGTGCTGTGCCAGCGCTTTATCGCCCTGCTCAATCGCCAGCCAGTAGCGATTGCTCTGCAATAGTGACTGCCATTTGCCGATCAGCGTGCTCTGCTGACCCGCTTTAATGGCGCGTTCCAGCCAGAGAGTGGCGGCATCACGATGACCTGCGCGGGCCTGAGTTTGTCCCATTGCGCCCATTAATTCGGCATCGTCGGGATTCGCTTTCAGCGCCCGGTTAAGGGTCGTCATCGCGTTATTCACGTCGCCTGCGTCAACCAGCGCCAGCGCCCTCATCCGTTCCCGATAAGCGGGATCGGCCAGCGTCGTCTGCTGCTTCGCGAGCGCCTCTGCGCCCTGCTGGTGCGCATCGCCCTCAGTGAAAACGGCCAGATAAGCTTTAAGCTGTGCCACGCTGCTGTCGCTGATCGGCTGATCGGTGATCTGCTGCAGCCAGAGGTCGGCAGCAGCGGCACGCCCGCCATTGCTGTTTGCCAGCTTTTTCAGCTGCGCTATCGCCTTTTCTGGCTGCTGCTGATTAAACGCCATACGCGCAATTTGTAGCTCAACCCCGATATTGCCCGGATAGCGCTGTTCCAGTGCCTGAAGCTGCTGATAAGCCATCCCCTCCTGACCGGGAAGGCGCGCCAGCAGCCGCCAGTACTCCAGGGCGGTATTGGGATCGGGGAAGACGCCATTAAACAGCGCATCATAAGCGCTTTTCGCCTCGGTCAGTCGTCCCGAGGTGGCAAGCAGACGTGCCTGCTGCAGTTGCTGTCGTCCATCGGATGAGGTCAGCGCCAGGCCGACAGCGGATTCGCGCGTTTCTGCCGAATCAGGTGCAACCTTTTTCAGTTGATCCAGCAGCAATTGCGCGCTGGCGATATCGCCCTGATGCAGCGCCAGCCGCAGACGTGCCGCCAGCACCTGGGGATTATCAGGATCGATTTTCTCCAGCCGATAAAGCGATTGCTGTACCAAATCGTATGTGTTGGTCGACTCGCCGGTACGGACCTGGGTCAGCAGCCAGTCGACCGGCGAGACTTCCGATCGGTCAGCGGACGCGGCCATTCCCGGCAGCGCACTTAGCGCGCCGAGCAGCATGCCTGTCCGCAATAACTGAGCGTTATTCATCTTCATCCAGTAAACGACGACGGGTAATAATTCGCATCAGACGCCATGTCATCAGCGCGAACAGCACCACCACTAAGAACGCACAGAGTGCCAGCCAGAAGGGATGTGAAGAGAGCAGTGACCAGAGACGTTCCCACCACGGCAGATGGCCGACAAAGTAGGTCTCTCCAACGCGCAGGCTGTTGACGCCCGACTCACGGATAATCGCCGTGGAGCCTGAGATCGCCTGGCGTTTGCCGCTGTCAGCCAGCGCCTCATCAAGCAACTGCCAGCTACGCGGACTGCCATCGGCGAGCAGTGCCACTACACTGCGCTGATCGTAAAACGGCGACTGGAAACCGATCACGGTCGCCAGCGGGCCGCGTGAACCAATGGCTGTGGTACTTTCCGCTGCTCTTTCAGCCTCACTCAGCGGCTGAACAGGCTGAGAAACCTTGCGCGCCGGGGTTTTCAGCCAGCTGGCGGTGGCGTCGACCAGCGCCGTGATCCGACGGTCATCCTGAAGATCTTTAGGAATATCGCCGATCATCAGCAGATCCGCATCCTGCTTTTTCGCCGTACCCCAGTCATTGGTAAGCTGTACGCGCAGCGCCGGATAGCCGGTTTGCGCGCCCATATTGCCCAGCGCATTCAGCAGTGTACTCACCTGCTGTGCATCAGGGTTCGGCTGGACCAGCACCAGCGTCTGGGCCAGATCGGCGTAGCGACTGAACGGGAAGCCCGCATTCGCCCAGCTCTGCAATGAGGGCATTTCGATGTAGTGGCGATAGCCAGAGAAGTCGATGCTGGAATTGTCGTCCACCACCACATGATGTCCTACCGGCGTCACGGTTTCACAACGCCCGTCGGCGGTGCCCCCCATAAAAGTATTGGCATAGTCAAAATCAAAGCGCAGCTGGTTAACCACGCCCAGCCGCAGCGCCGGGATCAGCAGCTCATGATTCTTGTCCATCATTCCCTGAATCAGCGGAATATGCAGCAGTTGCTGCCCGGCAGTGTTTTTCGGCACCAGCGGGTAGTCCTGAATAAACTGATTATTCAGGTTAACGGCCAGTCGTGAGCCATCCGGGTGAACAGGCGAGGTGTAGCGATAGCTCAGATCCATATCGATACCGCGCGCGCGCACCAGGAAGAGATCGGGCGGCAGGTTCAGCGTCAGACTGATCGGGTTGGGCTGCAGTCCGTCAGACTGTAACTGGTTTTCATACTGCGTCAGCTCTGCAAAAGTGGTGCGGCGATCGGTCCGCACCCAGTTTGGCGCATCATAGGGCTGACGCGGTGCCAGCAGTGTGACGCGGTCGATGGTCGCGCTGTCGCCGCGTAACAGCAGCTCGCCCTGCGCAATCCCCTGCACCGCCGTCAGCAGATCGTCGTCGTTGCGTCCCAGGATTAGCAGCATTTTTTCATAGGGGCTGTCAGGCTGGCTTACCATCGTCACGGTCGGCTTCATCACCGGCGGCAAATTTTTCAGGAAATCCGGGCGTGCATCGTTGGTGGCAAACACTACCGCATGCTGCTGTTGCGGCAGCTGATTGTAGAGCACAGGAAAATGCTGTCCGCGCCAGGCGGCTTTGCTGCCGAACCAGGAGGCCAGGATCGCAGCGGCACGCTGCTGGTTAACGTCTGGCCGGGCAGCAAACACCATCGGCAGGGTCAGCGGCCGCGTGTCGCGCGTATCAAGAAAGGGCTCCGGGAAATGAGACAGGTCGTTTTTCAGCGGCAGTTTTTGTAGCGTCAGATCCAGACCGCTCTCTTTGCCGATATCGAGCCAGATGGTGCTGTTGGCCGGATTTTCACAGATGTTGGCGTAGTGTCCGACCAGCTCAAAGCGCACGCGGTTGAAGTCGGTGATAAAACGGGGATCGATTGCCAGCTGCATCTGATTCTGTTTGCCAGGCTGTTCCGGCGTCAGGGTGATCAGGCTCACCAGCTCATCGTTGAGATAGACTTTCAGCTGCGACAGCGTGGGCAGCAGCGCAGGCGAAGGCCGGTAGCTGAGATTAAGCAGCGCACGTGTCACCACCTCATCACTGCGCACCCCGAACTCGATCTGCCCGCTGGGGCGGGTTCCGCTCAGCGTCATGCTGCCCGGCGGCGGTGCCAGCTTAACGAAGCTCAGCTGACTGCTACGCAGCGGCGCGGCAGGCTGCTGGGGCAACGATTGCACCGCCGTTTCTCCAGTGGCCATGATCGGCGCACTCTCCTGCGCCACAGCGCAGCTTAGCGTTGCCGAGCCCAGCAGCAGTGCAGCGACCCACCTGTTTATTCCTGTTGTTGTCATATCATCAACTCAATGCAGATTTTTTGAAGCGGGCACGCGTCCAATGCCTTGCGGCAACAGCGAAGCCAGCCAGCTTACCCCAGCGGTAAGCAGGTTAAACAACCGACGTAACTGCGGCGGGCCATATTCCGCCAGGCGCAGATAACCTTTGAAGCCGAGGATCATGATGTCGGCCAGACTCTGCACCGGCTTATCCTCCGGAAAACCGTCCTGCCACAGTGCCCAGGTATCGGCACGGGCGAAGGTACACTGGATAAAATCAATATGTTGCTGGGTGGTCAGCTGATGCAGACGGACACCCGCCCGACGGCCAAAAACACGCTGGACCTGGCACGGAAAACTGAACTCCTGCTGTCCACGACGCAGCAGCAGCCAGACTTTTTCATTTTCCCGCAGTGCATCCGGTTCGCGCATCTCCAGACCTACACCGCCGTCGGAGTAGTCACGCAGCGTACAGGGCAGCATATGACCATCCTCGCGTGCGATGGCAGCGGGCATGGCAATCTCTACCCGATGCGCCTCGCGGATCTGTCGTGCTTCAACCGACACCGCTACCGCGCCACCGAGAATAATCATGTTGTAGATCACCCAAATCAGGCTTACGCATACCGTCAGTATCTCGTTTGCCGGACCATGCTGTATGCGCCAGAACGCCATCAGCACACCCGCCAGATTGAGCAGCACCAGCAGCATATAGGGCTTGGTGATCACCCAGTCCAGGTGCTGCTCCTCGACCAGTCCGCCTTTGGCGGTAACGTTAAACTTGCCTTTGTGGGGATTGAACAGCGCTACAGTGGTCGGGCGGGCGATATACCAGGCCAGCACCGTCTCGTAGACTTCGCTCCAGAAAGAGTGACGCCAGCGCCCCTGGATACGCGAGTTGGTGAGGCTGGTATGCAGCATGTGAGGTAAAACGTAAATCGCGATCGCCAGCGCAGGCGCGTAGATGATGTAGGCATGGCAGAGTAAAAATGCCAGCGGTGCCAGCAGGAAGACCAGCCGTGGAATGCCGGACAGAAAGTGCAGCATGGCGTTGGCATAACAGAGCCGCTGCACCCACTTCAGCCCTTTGCCAAACAGCGGATTATCCAGGCGGAAAATCTGCACCATGCCGCGTGCCCAGCGTATACGCTGTCCGATATGCGCTGACAGGCTTTCGGTGGCCAGTCCGGCCGCCTGAGGAATGCGGATGTAGGCTGAGGTGTAGCCACGCCGATGCAGACGCAGCGAGGTATGAGCATCTTCAGTCACGGTTTCTACGGCAATACCGCCAATCTCTTCCAGCGCGGTACGGCGCAGAATGGCGCAGGAGCCGCAGAAGAAGGTGGCGTCCCAGGTATCATTACCGTCCTGCACCAGCCCGTAAAACAGCGAGCCCTCATTCGGCGTACGGCGAAACCGCCCGAGATTGCGTTCAAACGGATCGGGCGAAAAAAAGTGATGCGGCGTCTGCAGCATCGCCAGCCGGGGATCCTTGATAAACCAGCCCATGGCCATCTGTAAAAATGAGCGAGTTGGCACATGGTCGCAGTCAAAGATCGAGACGAAGTCGCTGCGGCAGTACTTTTTCAGCGCGTGGTTGATGTTGCCCGCCTTGGCATGTTCGTTAGAGGGACGCACCACATAGTTAATGCCAATGCTGGTGGCAAACTCGCGGAATTCCGGTCGGTTGCCGTCGTCGAGCAGATAGATAGTCAGGCGATCTTTCGGCCAGTCGATGCCCAGCGCAGCATAGAGCGTTGGTCTGACAACGCTGAGCGGTTCGTTATAGGTCGGCACCAGCAGGTCCACCGATGGCCACTGCGTACGGTCAGCCGGCATAGAAACCGGCTGGCGGTTAAGCGGCCAGAGCGTCTGGAAATAGCCCAGCACCAGCACCACCCAGGCGTAGGTCTCTGCTGCAATCAGCAGCAGACCAAAGATCAGGCTCAATGGATCGTCCCAGTTCAGCGTCGAGGTATAGCGCCACCAGAGGTAGCGGCACGACACGGTCAGCGACAGCACGATCAGCATCATCGTGGGGAAACGCCCCGGTATGCGCCGTACCAGCATGGCCAGACCCCAGAGCAGTACGACAAATATAAACTGGGTCATCAGACCAAAGGGCTGACTGATACAGAGCAGCGCCAGCAGTGTGGCAAAGAGGGCAACGACGACGAAAAGGCTGCGTCGCATCAGTGGCGACAGACGCTTCAGCCGCTGTTCAAGACGCGTATCAATGCGCTGGGTTTGCGAGCGGGCGACAAGATTATCCAGCCAGCGATAGCCATGGTGCCGCCAGCCAGTCAGCACGCTCAGGCGATTAACACCGCCGCGCCCGCCCGCAACCGGTAGCCGGATCACAATCAGCCAGAGCGTCTGAATCAGATAACGCAAAATATCCAGCGGACGCGGACGCTCTGGTGAGATATGCGGATAAAGTTGGCGACGCTGCTGAATAACACGCTGCCAGGCCGGGCTTTCGAAACGGAGCAACATCAGCCCCAGAACAGACCAGAACAGGTGGAGTGCACTGGCGAAGCGGGAAGCGCCGTTGCCACGTGCGGTGGTATAACCGCTGTGCAGCGATTGCCAGGCGGGGGCAGTCAACAGCCAGCGCAACGGATTCACGGCCTCACCCCATCCAGATTGAGCAGCAACCAATTTGCCAGCGTGATGATCTCTTCGCTGACTAACGCATGTGGCCGATATTCACCAACCGGTTGCTTCATCATCAGCGATTCAGCCAGCGCCTCATCGCGGTGGATCAGCAGCGGTATCAGCTCTGTCAGCGAAGCCATCCAGAGCTGATGGAGGTCCTGCTGCAGACGACTGTTGGCATTGAACTGATTGATTATAAAGCGTGTACGCGCCGGAAAATGGCGCTGGTTCAGACGTAAATGACAATTCGCGTCTGGCTGAGTGACGCACAGTACACCGTCCAGTTCCGGATAGAGCAGGTCGTGCCATGGCAGGGGATCAGCGGGCAGATCGAAAATAATCCACTGATAGCGCGCCTGCAGGTCCGGCAATGCCTGGAGCAGCGGCGCGGCCACCGTCTCATTCTGGTGGGCAATAGTCAACGCATGCTGATGAGAAAGCACACCATGTGGAAGCAAATCAGGGCCATTGGGATAGCGAAGCGCGGCATGCTGCCACGCCTCATCATCGCATAGCGCCTGCATCCAGCCACTCTCCTGCTGAGCGGGCAGATTAAAATGCACGCCGAGCTGACTGACCGGCGAGCCGTCGATCAGTAACACCCGCTCGCCGAGGGCCGTGAGTGCCCAGCCGAGTCCGGCACAAAGAGAGGTTGTGCCAACGCCGCCCCGCACGCCCTGAAGCGCTATCAGCGGCATCAGTCCGGTTGCTCAGGCTGGCTGGGGAGCGTTTCCGCTAATAGCGGCCAGCGCGACACGATCTCTTTCAGGCGCTCTTCACGTGCAATGTCGACATAGCGAAAAGCGTGCAAAGAAAAGGCGTCACGCAAAGCGCTAATATCATCCTGACGATCGCCAGCAGTGGCGACAGGGGTATAAAGATTCTGGTTTTTCATTACATTTCGCCAAAAATAAAACAATGTCAGACTCAGAATGAACGCGTGCGCGTAAAAAGGGTGTTGAAAAAATTCCCTGAAACGCGGCATTTGCAGAACATTGTGAGCCAGCCTGTCATCAGCAATGTTTAAATTTCTCAGGTTACATCCTGGCCTGTCTATAATAAGCTAGCCTGGACTGGAAAAATAACGAATTCAATATGAAAAATTCTTTTTCGCTAGGGCTGTTGCATGTTCAGCCTGAATTAACGGCATTGCAAACCCCTGGCTGTTATTGGGTCACTTGTGCACGGCAGGATGACGCCCGCACTTTTATTCGACAGGTGATTTCACATCAGCAGGCCGCCACGCTGATCAGCGCTGATCAGCCGCCGCGTGATTTACTGACGCCCGACCCGGTCGGCGGTCCTGACCGTATCCCGCTGTTTTCTCTTCCCAAAAGCAAACGGAGTCTGTTGCAACTTGAAAGTGATTTTCTGCGCACGCTCGGCAGTAAAAATGGCCTGGTGATATTTAACAGCAGCGCAGCGCAATGGGATAAGCTCAATGACGCCGAATTAACGCGGTGGATAAAGGGTATGCGCCACACGCTGCATAAAAGAAAACTCACACTGTTAATCGTGACGTCCGGCTCCACCATAATAAACCTGAGTAATAATCTTCAGCGTTATTTTCGTCAGCTGGATGGCGTGGCGCATTTGGGCTTTCAGCAGGATAGCTGGCAGTATCGAATTAACTGGTGGTATGCCGCTGAACGCCTGCTGGCCGATCGCGCAATACGCCTGGGCTGTGAAGAGGATCGTTTCTTAACGTTAAATGAAAACCAGGAACCGCTGAGCCTTAATGACGAGCAGCATTATCTTGCAGACAAAAGAGTGCTTGAGGGTGCACCGCCACTTTCACGCCAGTGGCAACTCTTTGATGATAATGAGCAGGTCTGGTTACGGGCTCAACAGGCCAATGCCGCAACGGTTATTTTCAGCCTGACCCGAAGCGACCTTATCAACGAACTGGCGAAGTTTGTACACAGCCTGCGACGCGGACGCGGCAACGGCCTGAAAATTGTGGTGCGCGAAATGGGTGCCAGCCTGCGTTACAGCGACGAACGTCTGCTGCTGGCCTGCGGGGTAAACGTTATTGTGCCGACCAACGCGCCAATGTCGCGGTTTCTGACCACGCTGGAAGGCGTTCAGGGACAGGTGTTCAACCGCCGTGTTCCCGCCAGTCTTGAGGCGTTAACCGCGTCGTTGCAGCCTCTGCATGAAAAAGGCTACCTGCGGCTTGACGCCTTCTGCCAGTCAGTCAGCCAGTTGATCAGTAATACTTTACTGCCGGAAAATGATAAGGGTCTGCTGGTGGCGTTGCGGCCGGTGCCACAGCTTAAACCGCAGCAGATCCTGACACTTTGTAAGCCGCGCCGCTTTGGCGACCTGGTCACGGTTCTGGAAGATCGCGTCATTCTGTTTCTCTCCTCCTGCCGCTATAACGATCTTGATAAGGCATTGAAATATATATTTTCATTGCCCCACGACGAGCTGTTTGCAAATCGAATGGTCTGGTTCGAGGATAATCAGATCCTTGCGGAAGTCAGCAATATTAAGAAACTGACGCCCATGTCGGTTCAGGATCTGACGCCGGTATCAGAGACAATACGTGTCGCCGTTGAGCGCCGGCATGAAGCACAGGAACGCTCAGCCCCCCTGCCCATCACTTTATTGCCGGAGAATGAATCCCGATGAACCTGATGGATTGGGTACAGATTGCGCTGCTGGTCGTTGTTATTTTGCTGATTTTAAAGCCGGTCTGGCATCAGTGGCTGCCGCGTCGCTGGAACGGCCTACTGAATCGTCTTTTGCCTGCTCGCGCGCTGAAGTCTGAAGGCCACTGGCAGCGTCAATCTCCAAAAACGGATGCAAAAATTAATGAAAAATGATCAACCCGCTGCGGCCCACTCTTCCCGTTTGTGGTCCTGCTGGCGCGGACTGGGCGGCTGGAACTTCTACTTTTTAGTCAAATTCGCCCTGCTGTGGTACGGCTACCTCAACTTTCACGCCCTGAGTAATTTAGTGTTTCTTGCCTGGCTGCTTTTCCCGCTGCCGTCGGTTCGCCTGCATCGCCTGCGCCACTGGGTCTCGATTCCTGTTGGCTTCGCGCTGTTCTGGCATGACACCTGGCTACCGGGACTCAGCAGCATTCTCAGCCAGGGCGATCAGCTGGCGGGCTTCTCGGGTGCTTACCTGCTCGATCTGGCTGAGCGTTTTATCAACTGGCAAATGGTGGGTGCTCTGTTTGTTCTGCTGGTGCTCTATCTGTTTATTTCGCAGTGGGTTCGCATCACCGTGCTGGTTTCGCTGATGCTAATCTGGCTCAACGTGCTGACCATTGCGGGTCCGGCGATGTCGCTGCTGCCGACCCGCGCGACGACCCCGCAGGTGGTGCTGAATCAGACACCGGCTGCTGCCAGCCAGGCCGCTGCCGTGCCGGATGGGCTCGATCAGTCTGCCGCGCCCACCAGCGCCAGCCTGACCGCCTGGCTCAGCCGTTTTTATGAGAGTGAGCGCAAGCGCGTCACCCATTTCCCTGACAGCCTGCCGGCCGATTCGCAGCCCTTCGACATCCTGGTGATCAACATCTGTTCACTCGCCTGGTCCGACATGGATGCCGCCCAGCTGCGTAATCATCCGCTGTGGCAGCACGTCGACATCATGCTGACCAACTATAACTCCGCCACCAGCTACAGCGGACCGGCGGGGATTCGTCTGCTGCGTGCCAGCTGCGGTCAGACTTCGCACAGCGAACTCTACAAACCCACCGATTCACGCTGTTACCTGTTCGATAATCTGGCGAAGCTGGGCTTTAAAGAGCAGCTGATGATGGATCACAGCGGCGTGTTCGGTAACTATCTCAAGGAACTGCGCGAGGGTGGCGATATTCAGGCACCGCTGATGTCGCAGGCGGGCATTGCCCCGGAGCTGAACTCATTCGACGGCTCGCCGGTACTTAACGATGCTCAGTTAATGCAGCGCTGGCTCGACGATCGCAGCAAGAGCAGCGATGCCCGCAGCGCCACCTTCTACAACCTGATCCCGCTGCACGACGGCACCCGTGAGCTGGGCAGCACCCAGACCGCCCCGTGGAAGCCACGCGCTCAGCTGCTGTTTGATCAAATCGACGCCTTCCTCACTCAGCTGGAGAAGTCGGGCCGCCGGGTGATGGTGCTGGTAGTGCCGGAGCATGGTGCCGCACTGCAGGGCGATAAGATGCAGATGTCAGGCCTGCGGGATATTCCCAGCCCTGCCATTACGCATGTGCCGGTGGGGATTAAATTTGTCGGCATGAAAGCCCCGCATCAGGGTCAGCCTCTCAATATTGATGCGCCGACCAGCCTGCTGGCAATCTCAGAAATTGTGTCGCGGGTGGTGGATGGGCAGGTATTTAACGCGCCGAATGTCAATATGTCGGTATTGACCGACAAGCTGCCGCAGACGCCGGTGGTGTCGGAAAACGACGGTGCGGTGGTGGTGATGTATCAGGGCAAGCCCTGGATCAGGCTCAACGGCGGCGACTGGGTGCCCTACCCGCAGTAACGCATTACCGCCGGACAGCAGAAGTGTGTGTCAGGCGCGGCTCAGCGACTGACACACCGGGTTATCAGCCGCAGAACGGCGGCCAGCGCCGTTCTGCGATTGATCAGCGCTTCTCCTGAAACGCCTGCCAGGTCAGTAGTTGCAGGCTGGCAGAGAAGTAGTTCTGATCGGAAGCCAGCTTATCACTCAGATAGCCGGTCTCATTCAGCGTCAGATCACGTACCGCCAGCAGACCGCCCTCAAGGTGATAAGGGGCGGGTGCATTCGCCAGCACATCAAACCAGGCGGGGGTCAGCATGCGACTGTAACCCTGCCAGACGCGCTGAAACGGCACCAGCGCCAGACTGTGCGGATCGTACCACCAGATGTTCAACGGCACGCGAATCGCATCGTAGCTGAAGCGGTTTGAATAGCCGACAGCCGGCGCAACCGACCCATCCGCATTCAGCGCGACCCAGTCCAGTGGCAGGCCGGTTTTGCCAAAACTCAGCTTACCCAGCAGATCAAAACCATCATTAATCAGCTTATCCCAGACCTGCAGATGACTGCGCTCGCCAAACTCCCGCCACGCCTGAAACAGGAAGTACGAGGGATTCAGCACCACGTAGCTGGTTTTATTGAAACCCTGCGCGCCCGGCAGCAGGACGGTATGACCGCCAAAGCGGGTGACATCCAGCTTGATGATGGCGCGCTGAATGCGATCAGACTCCTGCTGATAGCTCTCCACCTGCCATTTCTGTGCGGCACGCTGTAGCGCCCATGCCAGCAGCACATCGCCATCCGAGGCGTTATTTTTGTCGGCCACCGGATTATCACTGCCCGGCACATAGCGCCAGTAGAAGAGATCGGTCTGCGGATTACGCAATTGAGTACGCGTCCACTGCCACAGCCGATCAAAGGTGGCGCGATCGTTGTTGGCCACTGCCAGCAACATGCCATACCCCTGACCTTCGGTGTGACTGACATTGTTATTGGCGGTGTCCGTGATCCGCCCTTCGGCGGTCAGAAAACGGCTTTTAAAGGTATCCCAGCCGCTGGCACTTGCCTGCGCGCTGCAGGCCAGCAGTAAAACAGAGCAGATCCAACCCATCCAGAATGGCTTACGTTTCATTTCTGATCCTATTGATATCGATAGTGCAGCGTACTGCCATCGTTGAGTTCAAGCGTCACCGGCACCGTTCTGCTGCCGCCCTGGCCCTGCAACCAGCCTGAAAAAAGCCCGGCGATGATCGCACCAAACGCCGCCTGCCAGTCAGCCGGAGAATGAAGACTGTCGCCTGCCGGTAAGGCGTGATGCGCAATCAGCAGCGCCTTCTCTTCCGGCTGAAGCTGCACAAAGCCCCAGTTAAACCGCGCCAGTTGCAGGTTGGCCTCGCGCTCCAGATCCTGCACGGTGCGAGACGCTGGCAAAGGATAGCGGGTCGCCAGCGATTCACCCATCCTGTAGAGAAAGGCTTCCGCCTCCTGCTGACCGGCGTTGGCGATCATCCCGCCAATCAGCACGCTGACCAGGTCAAACCAGCCCGGCTGATAAGGATGTGATATCCCCGTATGCTCACTCATTACTTCTCTCCGAACAGGTAACGGACATAGAGCCGGGCGCTGCTTTCGTTGTAGTCACCAAAGGTGTCATAACCCAGCTGGCCGCCAATCGTCACATCTTTATTGAGTTTGTAGTCCGCTCCGGCGTGCAGGTTATAGCCGATGCCGTTTTTACTGCCGCCAGAGTAGTAAGCGTCTTTCACGCTGCCGCTGGCAGCAAGGGCTTCCAGCTCTGACTGCAGGCTGGCATCCGCCGGGAAGTACGCGCTCTTATCCTGACTGTAGGTCTGATAACCGGCTGCACCGCCGATATTGACGTTTAAATCGTCAAATTTGCGTGTGAACTCTATCGGGAACGAGACCGACGCGTAGTTCTGCGGGCTGAAGTAGCCGCCCTGCCCATAGCTGAAGTAGCTGAGGTTTTTTGAGAAGTCCATCCACGCCAGATTCATGCCCACTTTCAGCTCGCGGTCGTCACTGTGGAACGGACGAACGTACGCCCCGGCGGTCGCCTGCAGATTGTTGTTGCTGGCAACATTCTCACCAAGGTAGCTGTAAGCGCCGCCGCCAGCGTAGAAGCCCGCATCGCCATTATCGTAGCTTAACAGGGCGTTCGCGCCGTTCTTCGTGACGCGTCCCCAGCGTTTGCCGCTGGCTTTATCTTCTGCGCCGACATAAGAGAGCAGGCTGTCGGTAATCGCGCGACGCTCACCGGTCAGGATCAGCGTCAGGAAATCGGTGAGTTTCGGTGACCACTGCACACCCCCGACCAGCGTACTGAGATCCTGGCCCAGCGGTGTACTGCCGATATCCACTTTGTAGCTGTCGCCCTTAAGCGCCAGATTCAGCTCGACGCCAGAAGCGGTCTGCGAATCGGTGGTCGCGTTGGGCAGGTCATTAACCGTCGCGCCGCCTGCGGCCACCACGCGCCCCTGGCTCAGCGCATTGGTGCCGAAACGCCGCCAGGCATCGGCTGCGCCACTGCCCGCCGTCAGTGAGACCGGCGTGGCGGTAAAATCGAGGCGCGCCTGTTCAAACGGCACGGTAGAGAAGGTCAGCGGTGCTTTGGCTTCCGTCAGCTTGCTCAGGCCCGACTCGCCATCGCGCCCGCGTACCTGCACCATGCCCTGACTCCAGGTGCCGGTTTTCTCCTGCAGCGAATCCATCATGGTGTCGACGTCATGCAGAATCTGTGACTGCTGAGAAACGGTTTTACTGCCCGCTGCCGGTTCATCCTGCGTTGTCACGCCCGCAGTAGCCGCTACTGGTGCCGCCTGCCACGGCAGCACGGTGCCGTAGCTGGACGGTGAACGTCCCACCGGCGAGGTGGTGCGGTTGATAAACGGATTGTCCGCCAGCGCCAGGCCGCCCACGGTCGGCACACTACCAGACTGCGCGCCCTGCAGGCCAATCAGTTGCCCGCGTGCCGAACGCAGATATGCCATCGCCTGTGAATGCTCGCCGTTGGCTTCCGCGACCCGCGCCAGCAGCAGCAGGCGATCCGGCGTCTGCGTGGCGCTGTTAAGGCCGCGGCTCAGTTCACTGGCGCGCTGCACATTGTTCTGCGCCAGCGCGACGTTGATGGCCCCGACACGCGCATCCTGGGTCGGCGTATCCTGAGTCATCAGGTAGTCATACACGACACCCGCATCCCGGTTCATCTTACCGTCCTGATAGAGACGGGCCATCGCGAACATCAGATCGCGGTTCTGCGGATCCTGCTGCAGCGCACCTATCAGCTTGTCATAGGCCACCGCGTACTGCCGCTGCTGCCGCAGGCGATCCACTTCGTTAATCAGATAGCCGTTACGAATACCGGCCAGCTGCGTCGGGGTACTGCGCGCCTGCAGCTCCGGGTTGCTGAGGAAGCGCTGCGCCTTACTGCCGAGGCCTGCCTGATTCAGCACCGCCATCTGCGCGGCATAATCGCCCGCATTGCCCTGCACGCCACGCTGCAGGTTCGTGCGCACCACCGACACCGCGCTGGTGAGATCGCCCGCCTTTGCCAGCTTCTGCGCCAGGTTGCCGGCATCCACCGGATTAGCGGGCGGCGTGACCGTGAGCGCTTTCAGGGTATTGACGGCGGCGGCCGTCGCGCCCTGCGCCAGGTACTGATCGGCGGTACTCATCTGCAGATTGAAATTCACCCGTTGCGCCAGTTCACGCATCGCCGCCGTCTGCGCATTGGCAGGAATGCGTGCCAGCAACGCGCTGGCCTGCTGCCAGCCACCGCTTTCGCTGGCGTTCAGCGCACCGGCATAGAGTTCGCTGGTGCTGGCCCCGTTGCGCATTACCGGCTGCATCACGTTGGCCGCCAGCAGCGTATCGCCCTGCTGACGATAAAGCCGGGCTAAATCGAGCCGCAGCCAGCCATCGGAGGGATAGCGCTGAATACCCTGCTGCAGCGTCGCGATGGCAGCAGCGTTGTTACCGGCCGCCAGCTGACGCTTTGCCTGCTGACGCAGCGCATCCGCTTCATTGGCCCGTGGCGTGACGCTCTGACGAACGCTGTCGGGCAGTGCCCCGAGCAGCGTACTGGCTTCGGCACTGCGATTCTGCTGACGCAGAACGTAGAACAGCCCTTCTTTGGCGCTGCGGTTGTCCGCATCACTTTGCAGAATGGTGCGGTAGATCTGCTCAGCCTGCTGCGGTTGATTGGTGCGGCGCAGCACGTCGGCGCGGAACAGCCTGGCGGCCAGCCCTTTTTCACCGTCAGCCTGGACCAGCGGTTCGCTTAAGGTCAGCGCCTGCGCGCTGTCGCCGTTTTTCAGCGCCTGCTGCGCGCTGGCCAGCTGGGCGTAAAAGCGCGCGTCATCGGCCTGCTGCTGGCGCGAGGAACCCTGATCGCCGCCCTGCTGAGCAGAGCGCTGCAGATAATCAGCCGCTTCCTGATAACGTCCGGCTCGCTGGGCCACATAGCCCATGCCCGCTAACGCATCGGCATCCTGGGGATTCGCGCCCAGCACTTTTTCAAAACTGGACTGCGCTCCGCCGACGTCACCGCTGTTCAGCGCGCTGAATCCGGCCCCTTTTTCTGCGCCACCCACATTTTTACGGTAGTAGTCGATAACGGCAGCGTCCTGCGGATGACGCTGCTGCCAGGTCTGATAGAGTGCCGCATCTGACGGCTGCGGACCGAGCCACAGCAGCGCCTGGCGCAGTGAACGATCGGCATCCTGATTACCACTTGCCAGCGAACTCAGCACCTCAATGCCTTCGCGACGGGTCGGTTCCTGATAGCTCAGCGCTTTACCCAGCGCCAGCCGCGCGCCGGTGTCCTGCGGATGCTGAGCCGCAAACTGCCGCAGCGCCTCAACCGCCTGCGGCAGCAGCGTACGGTCACCCGCCATCGTAAGATAATATTCCGCCGCGACGCCTGGTGGCGGCTCATTACCGCTGAAGGTATTGCGCCAGGTCTGTAACGCCGCCGGAATGTTGCCGCTGCGCGCCTGCTGACGCGCCAGCGAAAGCTGCGCCTGTGGAATGGTCTGCATCTGGCGCGCATTATCCAGCTCGCTCAGGTGCGGATCGCTGGGGGAGACCTGACTGAGACGGGCACGATACTGTGCTGCGGCAGCCGTGTCGCCGCCCTGCTGTGAATAGAGGGCCAGCAGATAAAGCGCCTGAGTGTTGCCGGGTTCAACCATCAGCACCTTTTGCAGCGAGGCTTTCGCCAGGTCGTCATGCGCTTTCTGATGCCAGTAGGAGGCCTGATCGAACAGAGCCTGCAACGCCGGATTGGCGCTTTCCGCCGCCAGCAGCGGCGGTGACAGGACCAGCGCGCTGCCCAGCAGTAACGCTTTACGGATACCGGCACTTAACAGATTTTTTTTCATTATTGTTGTCCTTACTTCCTGCCGGAATCATGGCCCTGCTTTGGGTTCAGACGCCGCCAGGCATGACGCTTCAGCATCACCCAGGCCGCACTGCCCACCAGTGCAGAGAGCAGCATCGCCGCCACCGCCAGCAGCACTGAGTGCTGGCTGGCATACCACACCACCATCATGTACCAGGGCATCTCGCCGCTGGGGAACTGTGCACCGACGCGGAAACTACGAATACCGTTTTCATCCGTGATAATCGCGGTATCACCCCGTACTGCAGCGTTAATCTGTGCCGAACTTAAATCGTTGTGCAGTCGTAACAGCTGATCGTCGCTGGTTGCCACCGTCATCACCACCAGCCGATCGCGATTCCACGGCGACCGGTAGCTGAGAAAGCCCCGCCATGCTTCGTTGGAAGAGAAGTAACGATCGGCATCCAGCTGCTGACGACTCCAGTCGCCGGTCAGCCAGCCGCGTAATTTTTCCAGCGTGTCCGGCTCTTTCACCCCAAAGGTGCTGCTGGTGGCATCATAGGGTGACGCCGCCAGCATCGCCTGATTGAAGGCGCTGTTGCCGGTGGTGCTGACCGCCAGTAGATCGCTCTGCTGGATTCGCGCCAGATGGGTGCCGCCAGTGGGCAGACCAAACAGCACCTGATTCTGCGTCAGCGCCACGCCGGTCGCGGTTCCGGCCCGCGCCGCCAGATCCAGCAGCGTCGACAGCTCGGCATCGCTGGGCGTTTCCGGCAGCAGCAGCGTGGTCTGGCCGAAGTCAGCCAGCCGCGAGAACGGGAACGAGGCACCCACAAAGTATGAGAGGTTCGGCAACATGCTGAAGTGGCGGGTATGGCTCAGATCGATCCACGCGTCCTCTTCAATCCGGCTCTTGATATTGTTGTTCAGGAGCACGCCGCAGGGCGCATCGGCGCGCGGTTTGATATTGAAGTAGAGCGCCAGCTGGTTATCGCCATAGATCAGATAAGGTTCAAGATTCAGTTGATACTGCTCCTGACGCGCATCACCGCCTAAACGATGCCAGGCGTTCTCCAGCAGCCCAACTTTGTTGACCGTCAGGTTGCGCAGAAACGTGCCGTTGAGCATGACGTTAAGGAACGAGTTGTCCTCATCAATCCAGCTTTCAGACGGGAAGCGATAGTGCAGATTGACCGGCACGGTGTCGCCATCCCACAGGAACAGATCAGGCGCGGCGCGGAAGTTAACCCGCAGCGCATCATGCCAGATGCCGCTGCTGGTCAGGCTCTGATCTTTACGCAGCAGTTCGCTCAGGCGGACCGGACGGTCAGTGTTAATCCAGCGCGGCGCATCGTAAGGTTTGCGGTTGCCAATGGTCTGTACAGGAACCTGCAGCTGGCTCTCATCGGTAGTGAATGGCTGGGTCGTCAGACGGTTCGCCGCCTGACGCAGCTGATCGTCATTGTTGCCACTGACCAGCAGCAATTTGTAAACCGGGTTACTGGGGTTATCCACCACCTGTAGCATCGGGCCATTACTGGCCGGGAACGTCAGCGTGCCGATTCGATCGCCAGGATGACCAAACAGGATGCCGTTGTTTTCCGGCAGTTCGCCGCGTACCACCGGGAACCGGATGCCGCGATAATCACTCTGAATGCCGAGCCAGGAAGCCACCAGCGCCGCCGCGCTGACCGCATCAGGTGAGACGTTACTGGCAAAACCCATCGTGATGGTGGACGCCGTCATCCGCTGCGGATCCAGGAAGGGACGCGGGAAGTTGCGCAGGCGGGTGCCGATATTAAGCTTCTGTCCTTCAAGGTGCAGCGCGGTATTCGGCAGAATGGTGACCTGATACTGCTGCGCGCTCTCTTTCTCACACAGCAGCTTGTCTGCATCGTTGATTTTAAAACTGAGGTTGTTGTCCGACACCACCATCGCCGCCGGAATATCCAGCTCATAATCACTGACGTCACTGTCCGTGGCACCCAGCGGCAGCGTGCCGAGCGGCTGACCATTCAGCATCAGCTGCAGCGAGGTGTTGCGTGCCGCCAGCGCGGCGGAGACGCGCAGCGTCAGACTGAGTCGCGCATTGGTAATCACTTCATCGCTGGGGAGAGTAAAGGTGATGCCCGACTGTAACTGACCGCCGGTCAGCGTGATACCACGCGCCTGGCCCATCTGGGCCACAGAAACCACACTGCTGATCGGCTGATTGATGGCCGCCGCGATGGGTGGCTGCGGTTCTGCAACCGGTGCAGTCGCCTGGCCCGGCGCGTAGGGCAGCGCACTGGCAGCCGCTTCCAGCGCCGGATCGGCATTGCTCAGCCCCTGTGGCAGCGGCACCGTGGAAAGCGCGCTGCTATCCTGCGTCACTGCGCCACTGCTCGTCACCGACGCTGTGGCCGGCGCGACGGAAGAAGACTCGCCGCTCGCTGACGCCTGAGGCGCTGATGTTGCCTCACCCGCTGGTGCGTAAGAAGCGTTGGTTGATGACGGCGTGGCATCCGGTACTGCGCGCTGTGGCGCAGAGGCCGGTGCAGATTCCTCGGGCTGGGCCGCGGATGGCACTGACGGCATTGCTGACCCGCCCACACTCATCGGGGTCGTCACCTGCGCTGAACCGGCATCCGGTGTGGCAGCATTATTAACAGGCGTTGCAGGTGGCGTCGCATACGCCGCATCGCTGGCCGGGGCCTGGTTTTCCGCTGGCGCACTGACAGTGACATCGACTGACTGTGTGGTTGCAGCGGCCGCAGACGACGCCGGAGCCGCACTGTTTACCGGCGCACTCGCGGTGGCATCAGCAGATTTCGAGGTTGCAGTGGCCTCAGCTGGCTGGGTGGTTGCAGCAGCCTCAGGCGGCGTCGGAGCCGCACTGTTTACCGGCGCACTCGCGGTGGCATCAGCAGATTTCGAGATTGCAGTGGCCTCAGCTTGCTGGGTGGTTGCAGCAGCCTCAGGCGGCGTTGGAGCCGCACTGTTTACCGGCGCGGCACTGCTGCTATCCATCGCCGTCGACGTTTCCGCGCCAGCGGGCGTCAGCCATAACGCGGCGGTCAGTGAACTGGCCAGCAACGTATGCGTCAGGATTTTCATGCCGCGCCATCCTCTTTCGCCGCCGCGACAACCGGGTCGACTTTTTTACGTTTATCGTGGCGGCCCCTCCAGGTCAGCCAGAACAGCTCAAATACGGTACGGATAATGGTGCCCAGTGAAATCAGCGGGTTGTCCTGCTTATACTCTGGCTGGATCCAGGCATCCGCACGTGCCAGCACCACACGCACCAGTTCGCGACGGCGCGCCAGCGGCATCGCCTCAAAGCGCAGGCGAATGCTCTCGTCATCGCCAGAAATCTTACTCACCGGGATGGTGATCGCGCCGGATTTCAGCAGAAGATCAATCTCTTCAATTTCGTCCGTTTCATGACGGCCATCCGGCGCATCGAGCTGTGCACCGCCCATCGACAGGTTGCTGGTCAGGGTGCGTGATGAAATGCCGCTGGCGTAGTGAATAATCGCCGGGATTTGTACGTCAACACGGATGGTTTTACGCACCTGTTTGGTTTCGCGCGCCACGGCAATCGCCGCCATCAGAATAATCAGGCTGAAAATCGCCCAGCCGACGTTGAGCGCAATAACGTATGGGTCGACGCCAAAATAGTCATGCATCACTGCACGCACTACGCCAGCAACAATCCCGATGCCCAGCAACAGCGCCACAATCACGTGCGGACGCACGATGTGGAAATCGAAGAAGCCCTGATCCAGCACACCGCCTTTGTCGGTCACGTTAAACTTGCCATGTTTCGGCGACAGTAGCGTCAGGATGGTCGGAATGACCAGATGGAAGCACATCACCGTCTCATAAATCTCACCCCAGAAGGTGTAACGGAAACGGCCATTCATGCGTGAGTTAACATAAAGCGACATCACCAGATGCGGCAGCACGTAGGCAAAAATCAGCGATGCCGACGAATGAATAATATTCAGGTTAAACAGCAGGTAAGCCAGCGGCGCGGTCAGAAAGGCGACGCGTGGCAGGCCGAACTGGAAGTGGAGCATGGCGTTGAGGTAGCAAAGACGCTGCTGCCACTTCAGGCCACGGCCAAACAGCGGATTATCGACGCGGAAAATCTGCGTCATGCCGCGCGCCCAGCGGGTACGCTGGATGATATGCAGACCCAGACGTTCGGTCGCCAGGCCGGCCGCCAGCGGGATCGACAGGAACGCTGAACCCCAGCCCAGGCGCTGCATTTTCAGGGCGGTGTGTGCATCTTCGGTGACAGTTTCAACGGCAAAGCCGCCAATCTCTTCCAGCGCCGAACGACGGATCACCGCACAGGAGCCGCAGAAGAAAGTGGCATTCCAGTTGTCGTTACCCTGCTGCACCGGGCCATAAAACAGCGCGCCTTCGTTGGGAATGCTGCGCGCAGCGCGCAGATTACGCTCAAAGGGATCGGGCGAATAGAAGTAGTGCGGCGTCTGCAACAGCGCCAGCTTCGGATCTTTCAGAAACGGTCCCACCGTCGCCTGCAGGAAGGTGCGGGTCGCCACGTGGTCGCAGTCGAAGATGCAAATCAGTTCACCTTTGGTGATTTTCATTGCATGGTTGAGGTTACCGGCTTTGGCATGTTTGTTGTCGTCGCGGGTGATATACCCTACCCCGACATCCGCCGCAAAGCGGGCAAATTCGCTGCGCTTGCCATCATCCAGCAGATAGATTTTGAGTTTGTCACGCGGGTAGTCGATACACTGCGCCGCCAGCACGGTATCGCGCACCACATCCAGGCTTTCATTGTAAGACGGCACATAAATATCGACCGTCGGCCACAGACGGGTATCGTCCGGCAATGGCTCAATGGTGCGCTTTAATGGCCAGGTGGTTTGCAGGAAGCCGAGAATTAAGATCAGCCAGACGTAAAGCTCCGCCAGATATAAGCCAATCCCTAATATCGCCTCGACTTCGGAATTAAAGTGCAGCGTCTCAGTGGTGCGCCACCAGATATAACGGCTGGACATCAGGGCAGAGAGAATCACCATCACCACGGTTATTTTGCGGCTCTTGCTGAAACCCAATAAAAACATCATGCCGATGCTGATCAGACCAAAAATATACTGTTTCTGGCTGTCCATCGGCGTAATGATGATCACCGCGGCAACGGGTGCAAGCACCAGCAGCAGCAGGTAAAACCCGATTTTACTCATGATTCACCCTGAGAAGAGCTGTTTAAGTCAGTCGCCTGCAGTAGCCGACTAAAAATGATTTGTGCGGATGGGAGCCTGAACTTCACCATTTCCCACGGTGATATTCAGAATGCTGCTGACCCGTTTGGCGATCAGTTCAATATCAAATGCCGCTGCTGAGGCAGGGCTGAAATCATATACGGACTGCTGGGAAGCATTGGCTTCACCCACACTTTCATCACGGTGAACCACGCCCAGTAAATTATCGCCCAGACGCTGCTGCATAAATGCAGTGACATCACGATTAATATTCCGGCGGTTATCGCACTGGTTCAGGATAAAATAGTGCCCATGCTTATTATTGAGCGGTTTCCCGGTCATCCGGTTCTCTTCAATCTGCGGTAATAACGACACAGAGGCGGTATCCGCTAACATCACCACTAAATGCATATCGGCCAGCGCCGTCATTGCTTTAAGGGCCGGGCCCGGACCAGGCGGAAAATCAGCGACAATCACCAGACCGGGATAATTAAGTACCGTATCCAGACCACGCTTAATAAAGTGGGGATCTTTCATCAGGTTCTCTTCGAACCGTTCGCGCTGTGGCTCGGTGACATCGCCATAGGGCAGGACAAAGATATTTCCGCCGGTGGTAAGAATCGACTGGCTCCAGTCCGCCTGCTCTTCTGAGCGCGCCACAAATCCGCGGCCATCATGCAGCGGCACGCCAAAATGAAGACGCAGTGCATTCTGCACATCAAAATCAATGGCCAGAACTTTGCTACCGGAACGCGCCAGACTCCAGGCCAGATTCGCCGCCAGCGTGGTTTTCCCCACGCCTCCCTTCGGCGAGCACACACAAACTAACGGCATAGCGCAATCTTCTCCAGTAACGGTTTGAGTAAGGTTTCTTTCGGCAGATTCGACGGTTCGCTGTCGCGTGAGCGGAACAACGCACCAAACCGTTCCGGTTCAGAATGGGGGGTGGCAGGCGTCATAGCGGGCTTTAAATCCGCCACCATGGCGGGCCGGACGGGCTGAGCATGTGATACAGCAACAGGCTCAGCTAAAGCCCGTTTTTGCGGTGGCGGCGGAAACAGTGATGAAGGGTCACGTTCAGCCGTGCGAGCTGTGGGCAGGTTGCTGCCTGACAGACTATCGAGAATTGCGCTGCGGGCTGATGTCGTCGGTTGCGCGCTGAGTGTGGCAGGCCTTGCCGGTGCCTCAGGCGGTGGCGCGGTAAATTCATCCCCGCGCAGTGGCTGCGGCTGCGGCAGGTCGATACGCTGACCGCCCCCCAATGAGGTCTGATGGTCCTCTTTTGCCAGCTGGCGAATTAAAGCCCATTTACTGTGTTCCGCCGCTTCCTGCGCCTGGCCAGACATATCTTTAAAGTCGATGTCGAGCGTTTGCGTTTTCTCTTTAAAACGCTGCAAATCATCGTAATTATTCTTCATTGGCCGTGGCCTGCAACAAGGGAGGAATTTTCCTGGAATATAACACATCCCTTTAATGTCAGTCAGAAAAACCTGATTACAAATAAAGCAGATTCAATAAAATAGTTTAATCATAAAGATTCACTTACAGCGGAATAAAGCCAATATAAGATGATTAGCCCCTATAATTAATAAGTGATGTTTAAGTTAAATTAATCTGCGATGTTTCAATAATTTTTAAGACTTAGCCGCTATGACAACCACTGGCACAGCCAGGCGGGACACGATAAGCGCAATGTTATGCCACGATCGGGCTGCCGCAGGCGCAAAAAAGTCTGATCGCTGTCATAAGGGATTTGGAGTATTTATCTTTTTTGGCTGCTCATTTCGCCAGAAGAAAAACAGGTTAAATCTGATAACGGAAAAAGAGGGAAAATAACCGAAATGTGATGGCGGGTCTCCCGACGGTGCGGTTTACAGCGCAATTGAGATAAAAAAAGGCTCCAGTAAGGAGCCTTCGTCTTAAGAAATTGTACCGGCTCAGGGTGTATTGCATTACCAAATCAGAACCACAGACGGCTAACCCTCTTCAGGAGAGGGGAGCATACGCCTGTAGCAAAGCATCGCAGGCCATGAATGGCGTCTTTGCGGAGGGCGTATGCTCCCTGAGCCGCCACTGAATTAACGGCCTGAACCGACAATCCTCAGCTGACCTTTTCTGCCACACCCACCGGCTGATTCTCATCCTGATCAACCGCGAAGCAGGCAATCTCCTGACCACCATAGTTTTTCAGCTTCGGTTGCAGCTGTACGCAGGTGCCAAAACGTCGGTGGCAGCGCGCATTGAAGGCGCAGCCTGGCGGCGGATTGAGCGGGCTGGGCAGCTCGCCGGTCAGTTTAATGCGCTCACGACGGTCGTCCGGATTCAGACGCGGCGTCGCTGACAGCAAAGCCTGGGTGTAAGGATGGCGCGGGTTAGCAAAAATCGCCTCTTTACTGCCCTTCTCGACACAACGGCCGAGATACATCACCATCACCTCATCGGCAATGTGTTCTACCACCGACAAATCGTGGGAGATAAAGACGTAGGAGAGTCCCATGTCCTGCTGCAAATCCATCATCAGGTTCAGCACCTGAGCACGTACCGAAACGTCGAGCGCCGAAACCGGCTCATCGGCAATCAGCACGTCCGGATCGAGCATGAGTCCACGTGCGATAGCGATACGCTGACGCTGACCGCCTGAGAACATGTGCGGATAGCGATCGTAATGTTCGGTTTTCAGGCCCACTTTCGCCATCATCTCCAGCGTCTTCTCGCGACGTTCCGCTTTGGTCAGCTGGGTATTGATCACCAGCGGCTCTTCCAGAATCTGGCTGACTTTCTTACGCGGATTGAGTGAGCCATACGGGTTCTGGAACACGATCTGGATTTTCTGACGCCGCAGCTTCTGCGCCTGGGGATCGTGTTTCAGCAGATCCTGACCGTGCCAGTAAAGCTGCCCTTCGGTCGGGGTTTCAATCATCGTCAGCAGGCGGCCCAGCGTGGATTTACCACAGCCTGACTCGCCGACGACCGCCAGCGTTTTGCCGCGCTCCAGATTAAAAGAGACGCCATCCAGCGCCTTAACCAGACGCTCCTGACCAAACAGACCCTTCTTCACCGGGTAGTGTTTTTTCAGATCAATCGCCTGCAGCAGGAACTGATCTTTCGTGATTTCATGACTCATAAGTGGGTCTCCCGGCATCATCCAGCGGATAGTGACACTTGGACTGACGTCCTGGAATGGTGCGCAGTTCCGGTTCTTCCTGGCGACAAAGGTCAGTCGCATAAGGGCAGCGTGGGTTAAGCAGACAGCCAGCCGGGCGGTCATACTTGCCCGGCACCACGCCTGGCAGTGACGCCAGACGCGCTTTATCGGCCGCAAACTCCGGCAGCGCACGCAGCAGCGCCTGCGTATAAGGATGGCGCGGCGCTTTGAAGATATCGGTCGCTTTACCGCTCTCCACCACCTGACCGGCATACATCACGATAATGTGGTGCGCCGCTTCTGCCACTAACGCCAGATCGTGCGTAATCAGGATCAGCGCCATGTTCTCCTGCCGCTGCAGATCCAGCAGCAGTTCAATGATCTGCGCCTGAATGGTCACGTCGAGCGCCGTGGTCGGCTCATCGGCGATCAGCAGCTTAGGCCGGCAGGCGATCGCCATCGCAATCATCACGCGCTGGCTCATGCCGCCCGACAGCTGGTGAGGATAGACATCAAGCCGCGACGCGGGATCGGGAATCCCCACCTGGTTCAGCAGGTCGATTGCCCGCTGACGCCGGGTGCGTTTATTGCCGCCCTGATGCACCTTGATCGCTTCCATAATCTGGAAACCCACGGTGTAGCAGGGATTCAGACTGGTCATCGGGTCCTGAAAAATCATTGCCACTTCTGCGCCCACCAGCTGGCGGCGCTCTTTTTCAGAGATCCGTTTCAGATCGCGCTGGTTGAACTCCAGCTTCTCCGCCATCACTTTGCCAGGGAAGTCGATCAGTCCCATGATCGCCAGTGAACTTACCGATTTACCGGAGCCGGACTCGCCCACGATACCGACGACCTGGCCCTGCTCAACCTGATAACTGATGCGGTCAACCGCACGGAACGGTGCTTTATCGTCGCCGAAATGCACCGATAGTTTGTCTACATTTAATAACGCCATCTCGGTGCCTCTTTACTGCTTGAGTTTCGGGTCGAGGGCATCACGCAAACCATCGCCCATCAGGTTAAATGCCAGCACGGTAAGCAGAATGACCAATCCAGGGAAGGTCACGACCCACCAGGCACTTTGCGCATACTGCAGCACGTCGGAGAGCATGGTGCCCCACTCCGGCGTTGGCGGTTGCGCACCCATACCGAGAAAGCCCAACGCCGCCATATCAAGAATGGCGTTGGAGAAACCTAATGACGCCTGCACGATCAGCGGTGCCAGGCAGTTAGGCAGAATATTCACAAACATCTGGCGCAGCATACCGGCACCGGCCACGCCGGAGGCGGTCACATAGTCGCGGTTCACTTCCACCAGCACCGCGGCGCGGGTCAGACGGATATAGTGCGGCAGTGCCACAAAGGTCAGCGCAATGGAGGCGTTAACGATTGAGGGACCGAAGATGGCGACCAGCACCAGCGCCAGCAGCAGACTGGGCAATGCCAGCATGATGTCGACCACACGCATGATGATGGCATCGACCACGCCGCCAAGATAACCGGCCAGCAGGCCAAATATCACGCCGAAAATCAGCGACAGTACCACCACCAGACAGCCTACCAGCAGCGACAGGCGCGCCCCGTACATCAGACGCGACAGCACATCGCGGCCCACGTCGTCGGTGCCCAGAATGTAGCTCCAGTTACCGCCTTCCTGCCAGACCGGCGGATGCAGCAGCGCGTCGCGGAACTGCTCAGCAGGCGCATGCGGGGCCAGCACATCGGCGAAAATAGCGCACAGCAGCACAATGATGATGTAGACCAGGCCGATGACCGCGCCTTTGTTACGTTTGAAGTAGTGCCAGAATTCCTGGAACGGGGTCATCGGCTTGGGTGCAACGGTAACGCTGCCGGGATCAACAACAGACATGATGCCCCCTTATTTCTTGTGACGTATGCGCGGGTTAACCACGCCATACAGCAGATCAACCAGCAGGTTGACCACAATAATCAGTACTGCCGTCAGCAGCACACCACCCTGTACCACCGGATAGTCACGGCGCTGCAACGCTTCAATCAGCCAGCGCCCCAGCCCCGGCCACGAGAAGATGGTTTCAGTCAGAATCGCCCCGGCCAGCAACGTGCCGACCTGCAGGCCGATGACCGTCACCACCGGCAGCATGGCGTTGCGCAGCGCGTGCACGACGATCACCCGCATCCGCGTCAGGCCTTTGGCGCGCGCCGTGCGGATGTAATCTTCACCCAGTACTTCGAGCATTGCCGAACGCGTCATACGTACAATCACCGCCAGCGGAATGGTGCCGAGCACGATGGCGGGCAGGATCATGTGCATCACCGCATCGTGGAAGTCGCCCGGCTCACCCCAGAAGAAGGTGTCGATCAGCATAAAGCCGGTCAGCGGCATGCTGTCATCCAAGAAGACGGTGTCGCCGACCCGCCCGGAAACCGGTGTCAGGTTGAGCTGCACCGAGACCAGCATGATCAGCATGATGCCCCACCAGAAGATCGGCATGGAGTAGCCGGTCAGTGAGATACCCACGGCGGTGTGATCGAAAATCGAACCACGCTTTACCGCCGCCAGCACCCCAACCGGGATGCCAATAGCCACGGCAAATATCATGGCGCAGATGCCAAGTTCCAGCGTCGCTTTGAAGCGCGGAACAAACTCATCCCAGACCGGGATGCGGCTCTTCAGTGAAATGCCCAGGTCGCCATGTAATACGCCGTTAATGTAGTTCAGGTACTGTTTCCACAGCGGCTGATCCAGACCTAACAGCGCCATTAACTGTGCATGACGTTCAGGAGAAATACCGCGCTCGCCGGCCATGATCAGCACCGGATCGCCGGGGATCATGTGAACAAACGCGAAGGTGAGTAATGTAATACCGATAAACGTTGGGATGACAAGGCCCAGACGTCGGAGTATGAACTGCAGCATAATCCGGGTTCTCTCTTGTCCGTGCGACCGTCGCCGCGCGGGTTGTTATTGCTTACATCTGACGATCGGGTAGGCCCGACCGCGACGCAGCCAGGCTGCGCCTCTACCGTTTCCAGTAAAACAGGGAGATAAAGCCGGGGCGACGCGCAGCCGCCCCGGAAAAGGCGACAATTATTCTTTAATGTCTACCTGAGCAAAGTAGTGTCCGCCCAGCGGATCGACTTTGTAACCGGAGACTTTTTTGCTGACCGGTTCATATACCGTTGAGTGCGCGATCATCAGCGCCGGTGCCTGGTCATGCATCACAACCTGAGCCTGCTTGTAGTACTCAATACGCTTCGCCTGATCGGCGGTGGCGCGAGCTGGCTGAATCTGATCCTCGAAGGATTTATCACACCAGCGCGAGTAGTTAGAGCCATCTTTGGCCGCTGAACAGCTGAACAGGGTCGCCAGGAAGTTATCCGGATCTCCGTTGTCACCGGTCCAGCCCATCATGACGGTCTGGTGCTCACCCGCTTTGGCGCGTTTCAGGTATTCGCCCCACTCGTAGGTCACGATTTTGGCTTTCACGCCAATCTTCGCCCAGTCGCTCTGGATCATTTCCGCCATGCGACGTGCGTTCGGGTTGTACGGACGCTGAACCGGCATCGCCCACAGGTCGATAGAGAAACCGTCTGCCATACCCGCTTCTTTCAGCAGTGCTTTGGCTTTCTCGGGATCGTAGGCGTAGTCTTTTACGTCGTCGTTATAGCCCCACATCGTTGGTGGGATCAGGTTTTTAGCAGGCTGACCTGCACCCTGATAAACGGCGTCGATAATCGCTTTTTTGTTGACCGCCATGGTCAGTGCCTGACGCACTTTCAGGTTATCCAGCGGTTTTTTCTCAACGTTGTACGACAGATAGCCGACGTTCAGGCCAGCCTGCTCATACAGGTTGATGTTTTTGTCCTGCTTCATACGCGCAATGTCAGCCGGGTTTGGATACGGCATGACCTGACATTCGCCCTTCTGCAGCTTGGCGTAACGCACCGACGCATCCGGGGTAATGGAGAAGACTAAGCGGTCGATTTTCGGCTTGGTGCCCCAGTAATCCGGGTTAGCTTTGTAAAGGATGCGCGAATCTTTCTGGTACTGCAGCAGCTGGAACGGACCGGTACCGACCGGGTTCAGGTCAACGTTTTGCGGGGTGCCCGCTTTCAGCATGTTGTCTGCGTACTCTTTCGACAGAATCGAGGCGAAGTCCATGCCGAGGTCAGCAAGGAACGGCGATTCAGGACGCGTCAGCACAAAGCGCACGGTATTCTCGTCCACTTTTTCGATTTTGCTGATCAGCTTCGGCATGTCCATGCCTTCGAAGTATTCGTAGCTGCCGCCAGAGACGCCGTGATAGGCGTTGTTTTTATCCAGCTGGCGCTCAAAGGTGAACACCACATCATCCGCATTGAAGTCGCGCGTCGGTTTGAAATCTTTGGTGGTCTGCCACTTCACACCTTTACGCAGGTGGAAGGTGTAGGTTTTACCGTCTTCACTGACATCCCACTTCTCTGCCAGGGCAGGGTGCAGTTCGGTGGTGCCGATAGTGAACTCAACCAGTCGGTTGTAGATCTGACGTGAGCTGGCATCGTAGGTGGTGCCCGAGGTGAACAACTGCGGGTTAAAGCCTTCCGGAGAACCTTCAGAACAGTAAACGAGGGTTTTTGCCTGAACACCGGCGGCGACAGTCATAGCAATCAGGCTCAGACCGACCTTCAGCATCCCGGATTTAGCCAGGGAGTTGATCATGCTTTTGCTCCATTGTGATGTGATGTTGTGTGTATTGCCCGACCTCTGATTTTTTTATGCGGTTCAGGCGTACCACCGAACAGGTGGTTAACGCGCGCTGCGTTTTTTATGTTTTTTCTGACGCAGATTGTGCATTCAGAAAATTCCGTAACTGCGCGTTTATTGACGCATCAATTTGTCAACAGTTGCAAAGAACGTCAATACAACGGTTACTTATTTACACAGAGTGTGAGGAATAGCATGCAACGGTAATAAAAACCGTTTCTGTCTAAAAGCCATACAATGCACAGCGTAGCTGGCCTGAATTCCGTGCATTGTGCTGGATTGCTGCTCTATCGCTAGTGATTCTCACCGCTAAAAAACTTAAAACTTTTACCGGCAAATGTTGAATAACTGAACGATTCACCGTGCGTTATGACGTTCAACCAGCGGAATATGCTGGGAAAGAAGCATAAGAAATCAGCATGTTGCCGCTTTCGGTCATAAGAAGAATGTGTCGCGAATTATGATCGCAACTCCTGTATGGCAAGGCCTGCCAGCGGGAAAGTGACAATAACAGGGGCTGGTAAGCGGAACGCGCGGCAGTGGGGTTTTACTGGAACCTTCTGGAAGGTAGCGAGGCGAGCAACAAAACAAAATGTGGTAAGCGGGAGTGGCGTTAAGGACTATCGGTGGCACGTATGGCGTTAAGATCGAGATCTGCTTCGGGAACACGGGCAGATCGGAAAGGCGCTTAAACCATCCCTGAACGCTCGGCCCACGCCGTCCATGGCGTGGGACGCTTTCCTCCTCTGCCCGTGTTCCCTACGCCTTGAATTTATGCGCTGCGGTCAGATTCCCAGGGTTTAGATCTGCCAGCCGTCTGTAGTGCTTCTGTACGTACCCGATGCGTCTGCCAGACGTGAAGCGAAGGGAGTATACGCCTGCAGCAAAGCATCGCGGGCCAGGGATGGGTCGCGCTGAGCATGCCAGGGATGGCGTCTTTTGCGTCTTTGCGGAAGGCGTATGCTCCCTGAAGCCTGCTCAGCGGTGAGTTTTTCCCTTTTCTTCAGACGAAAAAAAACCTGTCTTTTCAGACAGGTTTCTTAAATATGGTCGGCGAGAGAGGATTACTCTGCTCTGCGAGCAGCGCCCTTCGGGCCGTTGCTAAAGCAACGTTGTCTCGCTACGCTCGGCTCAAACCTCCTTCGGAGGTTCTCATCCTCTTTTCTTCAGACGAAAAAAAAACCTGTCTTTTCAGACAGGTTTCTTAAATATGGTCGGCGAGAGAGGATTCGAACCTCCGACCCACTGGTCCCAAACCAGTTGCGCTACCAAGCTGCGCTACTCGCCGATGGGGGCGCATGTTACTGCTACCCCCGAACAGCGTCAACCGCTTTTTATGCTTTTGCCGCCAATCGCCTGGAAAGCATGCGGTTACCCGAAATCAACCATCTGCATGTCCCTTTCAGACCACCGCTACAGCGCTTTAGCCTGACTTTTAGCCGGAGCCTGACACCAGTTGTTAGCCGGGTTAATGCCGCCATCTGGCGAGGTATAACCCAGACAGCCCAGAATGGTATCGAACAACTCAACGTGACGATGGGTCCGGCCCACACGCTGCTGCGCCTGCAGGCGTTCGAAGTTACTGCGGTTCTGACTGTCTTCCAGATACTTATCTGACGCCCAGACCATCATCGGGACGCGGAACTGCTCCGGCGGGGCCATCTCACGCGGCGTGCCGTGCAGATGCATATTCTCGCTGATCGACTCGCCGTGGTCGGCAGCATAGAAAACGATCGCCTTCTTATCACGCAGCTGATCCAGCACGCTGTCCAGCATGCTATCGACATAGAGCACTGAGTTATCATAAGCGTTGATCAGCTGCGCTTTGCTGCAGGTCTCGTCGACGCCCATACACTCTGGCTGATACTTCGCGAAGCTGCGCGGATAACGCTGTGAATAAAGATAGTGTGAACCCTTGGTGTGCAACACCACCAGATGCTTACCTTTCGGGAAACGATCCAGTGACGCTTTCATCTCCGGCACCAGCAGCATGTCGTCTACCGATTTACCCTGATTACGCTTTTCTGAACCAATCTGCTCACGGAAGGCAAAGTTGTTGGCATTGATGTTGTCGTAGAACCAGACTTCGCTCTGCATCGCAAACAGCTCAGAGGTGAAGCCCAGCTCTTTCATCACCGCAAACACATTCTGCTCTTTCAGCGTGCGGCCAGGGTTATCCATGGTGCCGCCTTCGCGCACGAACATGCAGCGCAGCGACAGCTTGGTCGCGGTGTCGCAGGATTCACCCCGGAATGCGACCAGATTCTTCTCTTTCGACAGCTTAGGCGTCGTGTCACGCTCATAGCCCAGCATACCCATGTGATCCCAGCGCGTGGTCTCACCAATCACAAACACCACATAGGTGTCGTCCAGACCGGCAGGCGCAACATAGGTAAACTTCTTCGCCGGATCCAGCAGTTCCTCGTTTTGCAGCGACTCATCTACGCGGGTCCAGGCAAACAGACCTACAGCCGCCAGCCAGTTAGAAGGCAGATACGAGTGGGCGACTACGCCGCCGTAGCTCGGCAGATCGATGTTAGTAATCTCTTCATTATGCTTCTGCAGCTTGTCGAAATAACGGATCGGCAGCCACACCAGCGCTACACAGAGCAGCATAATCAGGGTCGGTTTCAGGCGCTGTCCTGGCGTACGCAGCTGCTCGTTCAGCGTCATGCTCAGCCTGTTGCGCCAGATCATCAGCAGCGGCAGCGCGCTGACCAGCACCATCCACAGGATGAAATGGTAGCCAACCACTTCTTTAGAAAGATCGGTATCGGTCGTCATCACCGACGCCACAATACCGTAGCCAATCACGACGTTAAAAAACGCCATGTAATAGGCGGCGGCAACAGATATCAGAACAATCAGCGTGGCCAGCACGCGATAAAACCACTTTCCGCCCAGCGACAGCAGACGCATCAGGAAGAACGTCAGCAGCACAATGGCAACTACCTCGGTAACGGCAGTGAGCCAGTTCGTTACCGTGGATTGCCTGAGAAAACCGTCAAAACGACGGTAGAAAATCGGTAAGTTCAGCAAAATACCGAGGTAGAGCGCCAGCAATAGCGATAACTTCTGCTGGGTCAGGGTTTTAATATAATTCATGAAAAAAGGGGTTTCTCCGGTGTGAAGCGCTTGACCAAATCTTTTATGTGACTGCCGAAACGCGGCAGAGTTCGCTGAATAAGCGGACCGGACAAGATGAAGGAAAATTCTGAACGGATTTACTGGCTATAACGCAAGGTGGCTCAGTAAAGCATGGCCGCGTTTGATAGACCAGAAAATAATCTTTGTCGACCGGATTAGCACATTTTTTGTACATGGCTGACAGTAGCTATTGGCTGACTGACGCAGAAAACAGCAGGAGAGAGGATGTGAAAAAATGCGGGCCTGATGGTATCAGGCCCGCAGTACGCTTAGCGAATGATGTTCAGTGTAACGTCGATATTATTGCGGGTAGCGTTTGAATAAGGACAAACGATATGCGCCGCATCAACCAGCTTCTGCGCTTCTGCTTCATCCATCTCTGGCAGATGAATGTTCAGCGTGGCTTCAATACCAAAGCCGTCAGGGATCGGACCGATACCGACTTCACCTTCAATCCACGCATCTTTTGGCATCGCGATTTTGTCGCGGCCTGCAACAAACTTCATCGCGCCCAGGAAGCAGGCAGAGTAGCCTGCAGCAAACAGCTGCTCAGGGTTAGTCACTTCACCGCCTGCACCGCCCATCTCTTTTGGCACGCCCAGTTTAACGTCCAGTACACCGTCAGAAGAGGTTGCACGACCATCACGACCACCGGTTGCTTTGGCTTTGGCGCGGTAAACCACTTGTTCTAAAGACATGACATTTCTCCGTTACGCTATTTAATCGCCCGCGACTTATTTAACCGTAATCAGGCGGTGAGGTTCAACGGATGCAGCGCATCCGTCGGCAATATTTATCGTGATTGATTCAGGTTATCACGCAACCCATCGAGCTGTAATTTCAGCGCCAGCAGGGCGTCATCGTCACAGGCTGTGGCACATTTAACCGCTTCAGGAATCGCTTCAGCCTTAACGCGCAGCGCGCGGCCAGCCTCAGTCAGCGTTACCGCAACCTGGCGTTCATCCTGCCGGGTGCGCTGGCGGTAAATCAGACCTGCGCTTTCCAGCCGCTTCAGCAGTGGCGTTAATGTTGCCGAGTCTAAAAAAAGCTGCTCGCCAATCTCTGACACCGTGACATCATCTTTCTGCCACAACACCAGCATCACCAGATACTGCGGATAGGTAATGTCGAGCTGGCTCAGCAACTGGCGATAGACTTTATTCATCGCCAGATTGGCAGAATAAAGCGCAAAGCAGAGTTGCTGATCGACCAACAGTGGCATCGTTTTCACTTTTTTGTCATCTTGATCACAGTTCATGGTGATTAATATAGATAGCGCGCTAGATAATTGCAAGCAAACTTTTTTGTCAGGAGAAATAGCATGCAGGATTCACTGGAAGAACAGGCGCGTCGTTTCGCCACTGAGGCACATGCTGGTGCCGGTCAGCGCCGCAAATATACCGATGAGCCTTACGTTGTTCATCCGGCAGCCGTGGTGGAACTGGTGCGCAGCGTCACTCATGACGATGCCATGTTAGCAGCCGCCTGGCTGCACGACACCGTAGAAGATACCTCTGCCACGCTGGGGGATATCGAAGCCCACTTTGGTCAACGTGTAGCCAGTCTGGTGGAAATGCTGACCGACAGCACACCCACCGCCGCAAAAAATCGGGCGGCTCGTAAACTGGCGCACTTTCGCCATACGGCCAGCGCCAGTCCTGAAGCGCAGACCATCAAACTGGCTGACATCATCGACAATACCCGCGCGATTGTGCGTTTTGATCCTGACTTTGCGCGGGTCTATCTGGTGGAAAAACAGATACAGATTGCGCTGCTGAAGGAGGGCGATGCACAGTTATGGCAACAGGCGTCGACGATCATTGAAAACGGCCTTGCCCAGCTGCGGGAGCCACCCTACAACGTGCCAGAGAGCTGGTTTGTGAAACAGGCCGCTAAATACAGCGAAATGCGTGCATAAAAAAACCCGCCAGCGGCGGGTTCTCTTCGTAATACCTGTTTATTCAAGCAACTGCCGTCCCAGATAGGGATTGGCATGCAATAACTTCATTAATTTTTGCGCCGTCGCGGAAGGACGGGTACGCCGTGCTTCCCAGCTTTTCACGGAAGAGACGCTCACGCCCATTACTTTTGCAAATTCATCAACCTGCATGCCGGTCATTTCACGCAGACGCTGCGGTTCTGGCTGGGCGGGTTGCTGACGCTGAATAAGTAACTCGGCGGCGCGATCATCACGTGTCAAAACAATCTGCTCAAGGCTGCTGAGCAATTCAAACATCGGGTCTTTTAATTCCATAGAGAACTCCTTAAAACTCACTATGAAGCACGTGAAAGTAAAGTAGAGAGGTACGAGCCTGAAGTCAGGACTCTGAAACCGGGCCTGTTTCAGGCTGGATCCCGCAAGGGTTTGTTTTTGTTATGATAAAAACCATTACGGGACACAGCCTGCGGTGCACTGCTTTAAAGATGTCAGATCAATGCAACAAATGCCGGGAGACTAAGTATGGATAGAGACCTGACTATTTGCCGCGCAATTTATAATTATTTTTTTCATTATGGTTTGCCGGAAATGTTCCAGCGCCTCTAACCTGCTGAGGCAGTTGATTTTTGTGCTGTTATAGCGCGCAAAAAAATCAAATGGTGTTTGCAATTTATGTGGATGCCATCAAGCTTTGCTCTGGCATATTCTCATTTCTGTGAAGCACTACACCCCTTCACCTTGTGAGTGCAAAATATACGCCAATGGTTTACTTCCTGAACACTTATATTCACAGCTCTGATTAATTTAAGAATAGTCCTGGCCAGCACCTGGCCCCTGGCGCGCGGCGGTTCACAGTGCAGTGCGGGGAAATCTTTTATTATGAACGCCCCGGTATCGTCAGATAAATCAACAGTCACCCTAACGAAACGGCTGACGCCTCATAACGGTGCAGCTGGCGGCTAAAAGCAAGTCCTTTGCGCGCTAAACGTGCAGCCGTTAATCGCGTACTGACGACGGAAAAATTCTCTCCTGACCTCTTTAAGGAAAAGCGATGCGTGAAACAGATTTTAACGTCAGCTATCCGTCTCATCGCGTGCCGATGATGGGCCGCAATGCCGTCGCGACCTCACAACCGCTGGCGGCGCAGGCGGGTTTACGGATGCTGCAACAGGGCGGGAACGCCGTGGATGCGGCTATCGCCACCGCCATCGCCTTAACCGTGCTGGAGCCGACCGGAAACGGCATCGGCAGTGATGCGTTTGCGATTGTCTGGGACGGCAGCGCGCTGCATGGCTTAAACGCGTCAGGCCGGGCACCCGCTGCCTGGCATCCCGAACGCTTTGCCGCTCTGAGCGCGATGCCTGAAACCGGCTGGGAGTCTGTCACTGTGCCGGGAGCCGTCTCGGCATGGGTGACACTGGCGCAGCGCTTCGGCACCTTACCGCTGACTACCCTGGCGCAACCGGCAATCGACTATGCGCGCGACGGCTTTCCGGTATCGCCGCTGATTGGCCAGCTCTGGCAGCGCGGCTATGACAAGCTGCAGGATCAGCCTGGCTTCAGCGACTGCTTTGCGCCGCAGGGCCGACCACCGCGCATGGGCGAGCTGTTTCGCAACCCGGCGCAGGCCCGCACCCTTCAGGAGATCGCTGAGACTGAGGGCGAAAGTTTTTATCGCGGCGCACTGGCGCAGAAGATGGCAGCCTTTGCTCGTGAACATAACGCGGCGCTGACGCTGGAGGATTTGAAAAACCATCGCGCCAACTGGGTGACCCTGCTGTCGCATCCGTTTGCCGGGGGATCGGTGCAGGAGCTGCCGCCGAATGGTCAGGGGATCGCGACCTTAATTGCGCTCGGCATTCTGGAAGCGTGGGAGATCAATCGTTATGCACCTGATTCACCGCAGTGGCTGCATCTTTCTATTGAGGCGATGAAACTGGCGCTGGTTGATCTGGACCGTTATGTCTCCGACGAGGATCACCTCGAATTTCCGGCTGAGTTACTGCTAAGCAAAGAGTACATCTGCCAGCGGGCCGCGCTGATTGATCCTGACAAGGCAGGCGATTTCCGCTTTGGATCTCCGCAGCAAAGCGGCACGGTGTATGTGGCAGCAGCGGATGCCAGCGGCATGATGGTCTCTTTCATCCAGTCCAATTACATGGGCTTTGGCTCCGGCGTGGTCGTACCCGATACCGGCATCAGCCTGCAAAACCGTGGCGCGGGCTTTTCACTCGACCCGGCGCATCCCAACGTTGTGGCAGGCGGTAAGCGGCCCTTCCACACCATCATTCCGGCCTTTGCGCTGGATCAGCAGGGCCAGCCGCTGATGGCGTTTGGCGTGATGGGCGGCCCGATGCAGGCGCAGGGACACGTTCAGCTGGCGTTGCGCATTATGCTGCACCGCCAGAATCCGCAGGCCGCCATTGATGCGCCGCGCTGGCGCGTGGTACAGGGACGCGAGGTGGTGTTTGAATCCACTCTCGATCGCAATACCCTGAGCACGCTGCGCCGTATGGGGCACAATGTGGTGCTGGAAGACCCTCTGAGTAACTACAACTTTGGTGGCGCACAGGCAATCGTACGCGATCCGCAGGGCTTCTATATTGCAGCCAGCGAGAGTCGTAAAGATGGACAGGCAGTGGTGTTTTAAGGCCGCGCCAGCGCGCGTCAGGCCGCTAAGCGTGCCTTTCAGCTGCACGCTGAAGCCCGCAATAGCAGGGAAAGCAGCTTGCACTGACGTGCACACGATCCCGTTCTTTAACCGGTGTTTCAGAAAGCATCTGTTTCACAGGTGGTTTCACATTGTGCCGTGATGCGGGTTTGTTCTATTCTTTAGCCCATTCTTACCTGGACATCCGACAGTATCACCGACAGGAGTTGAACCCATGGCTTCAGGACTTACACGCCTTATGGCACGCGGCGGCATGATGTTCGCTGGCGCACTGATTGCGCTGCAACTCACCGCGTGCGGTGATAAAGAAGGCGAGCAGCGCAAAGCATTTATCGATTTCCTCCAGAACACCGTCATGCGCAGCGGCGAACATCTGCCCAGCCTTAGCGAGAATCAGAAACAGAGCTTTGGCAACTTCGCCAGCGATTACGCCATCATGTATGGCTTCTCACAGCAGGCGAACAAGGCCGTTGAGCAGGGTATGCGTCCGGTAGTGGATGAGCTTTCGGCCATTCGCGTTCCGCAGGATTATCTGAGCCGTCGTGATTCCCTGCGTCAGGCGAACAGTGCACTGGTGATCGTTACCCAGCAGATTGAAAGTGCAAAAATGCAGGCGGACAGCAGCAAAGCAGCCCTGAAGCAGCCGGATGACCTGAAAAAAGTCTATGACACCGCCTACAACAAAGTGGTGACGGTGCCCGCCAATCAGCTGATTCCGCTGCTGCCAAAACTCCAGGCGCTGAGCCAGGGTGCCGTGCAGACCGGCGATTTCCTGCAAACGCAGGGAAACCGTGTCAGCTTCAATGATGGCGGCGTGCAGTTCCCGACGCAGGATCAGGCTTCACAATATAACGCGCTGATGAGCACCTTATCAGCCAATGCTCAGGCGCTTCCTCAGGCCCAGCAGATTACGCAGGGATCAATTCGCTAATCTTCATTTCAGGGTGGTATCTGCCACTCTGCGCTAAAGTGCCGCATCAGCCAGGAAGAGTGTATTCCTGTCTGATGCGCGAATCATTCATCTGTTAAATTCATTTTCGCTATTTAAGCGCTTATGACTTTTTCCTGAAATGAAGAGTAAAGTTAATTCACGCGAAATAATAACTCGATATTTTCATCAACCTTTAACATTAAAACCATTCTGTTAATCCACATAATCATATTACACGATCAATAATACCTTCCTGCCATTCCTGGCTGGCACAGAAATGAATTACTTACAGCCTGTTGTCTTTCCTCCGGCTAATGATCTTCTTTCTTTTGCGGACTTTGATATGCAGATAAGCACTGTAGAATATCAAAAAAAACAAGGCAATAATTAACAATAACTGAGTCACATCGATTCCTTCCGCATAATTTTTGATAGTAAAACTATTATGAAAACGCTGCGAGAAATAAAGATCTCCCCCTGTTTTTAGGAATTAATATACAACCTGCATGAATTGATTGTTCCTTTCATTTGGTATAATTTTTCTGAACCGAACGCGGAGGCAATGAATATGGAACTTGTGGAATCCGGAAGTATAAAAAAGTCTGTTATTTTTATAACAGACGATATGTTTTTCAGGCGTGGCGTAGCTGATTACAGAGGGGAAACTTATACAACCAGTGCATACAACTCGTCGCTATTGCTGACGATGCTTATGAACCATGTAGAGTCGGTTTTTATTCTGGATATATTTAACTTTATCACTGAAATTGATAACGATACGTTCAGAGTTATTAAAAACGCCGCGCTGAGAAACAGCATCTTTTTTTTATACAGTAACAAGTATCAGAAACTCACATCAGATTTTGTTACTGTCAATGCACAGCTGATTGAACGAAGGCAACCCCTGGTTAAGATGTTACAATCTGTCATGGGTGGGTTAATACATGCAAAAGGAGACAGTGACCGAATAACTCCGGCATCAGTGCATTTTACTAAACGAGAATCGCAGGTCTTAAACAGGCTAATCAAAGGTGACAGCATTAACATGATCGGCATGTCATTAGGCATATGCGATAAAACTGTTCTGATTTATAAGCATAAAGCACTTAATAAACTCGGCTGTCGGAACTCACGTTTTTTCTATTCAATGCTCAACCACTTTAATTTGGGCGCTGACATACACAGAGCTTTTTAATTTTTTTAATTGTAATTCTTCTGCAATGCACCAGCCCAGGGAAAACCATTATCTTTTATCCCTTCTGACTATTTACAACGCTTTCCCCTGATTGACCATCAGGATACCTGAAGAACTGAGCAACTATTGATCACACCTCTTAAAACCGAGCAGAAATTGTGCTTCCGGCAGTTTTATATTGTGATTAAAATCACACTTCAGAAATAAACAGCGCCCTAATTAATGTGATTAGCATCACACTAAAGAGACCACCCTCTCTCATTTCAGGTATGAAATTGCCCCTTGCGATAGCCATACTGTGATGAATATCACACTAAACCCCCTTACACCCCCCTTAAAACAGTGATCAAAGTCACACGCTGCTTACCTGCTACGCAGCGTTAAATTCGCGTGATAGAGTCCGCGTGCATACAGTAATACCACCGGCTGTGAGTCGGGGTGGCTAAACAAAAACAAGCGCGCTCTCCTATTGCAGCGCGTCTCAATAAGGGGTGGGTTTATGTCCTCATCAGTGAAGGTCAAAGTACAGAGCTTTGGTCGCTTTCTGAGTAATATGGTGATGCCGAACATCGGGGCGTTTATCGCCTGGGGTATCATCACCGCACTGTTTATTCCAACAGGCTGGATCCCTAACGAAACGCTGGCCAAACTGGTTGGCCCGATGATCACCTACCTGCTGCCTCTGCTGATCGGTTTTACCGGTGGGCGTCTGGTGGGCGGCGATCGCGGCGGCGTGGTCGGCGCGATTACGACCATGGGTGTGATTGTCGGTGCGGATATGCCGATGTTCCTCGGTGCGATGATTGCCGGTCCGCTGGGCGGCTGGGCGATTAAGTCGTTTGACCGGGCGATTGACGGCAAAATCAAAAGCGGCTTCGAGATGCTGGTTAACAACTTCTCGGCCGGTATTATCGGGATGATCCTGGCACTACTGGCGTTCCTGGCGATTGGTCCGCTGGTTGAAGGTCTGTCACACATTCTCGCCGCGGGCGTGAATCTGATGGTGCAGAACAACCTGCTGCCACTGACTTCCATCTTCGTGGAACCGGCCAAAATCCTGTTCCTCAACAACGCCATTAACCACGGCATCTTCTCACCGCTGGGCATCCAGCAGGCCAGCGAAGCGGGCAAGTCGATCTTCTTCCTGATCGAAGCCAACCCGGGTCCGGGTATGGGCGTGCTGATGGCCTACATGTTCTTTGGCCGTGGCAGTGCTAAACAGTCTGCGGGCGGTGCGGCAATTATCCACTTCCTCGGCGGCATCCATGAAATCTACTTCCCCTATGTGCTGATGGCCCCTCGTCTGCTGCTGGCGGTTATCCTGGGCGGTATGACTGGCGTCTTCACGCTGACCTTGCTGAACGGTGGTCTGGTCTCTCCTGCCTCACCGGGTTCTATCCTGGCCGTACTGGCAATGACGCCAAAAGGTGCTTACTTCGCGAACATCGCGGCTATTGCTGCCGCCTTCGCCGTCTCCTTCGTGGTTTCCGCTATCCTGCTGAAAACCAGCAAAGTCAAAGAAGATGACGATATTGAAGCCGCGACCCAGCGCATGCATGAGATGAAAGCGCAGTCTAAAGGCCAGAGCATAGCGGGCGGTGCCGTCGCCAGCGATGCGATGAGCGTCGAGCTGCATCATGTGCGAAAAATCATTGTTGCCTGTGACGCCGGTATGGGCTCCAGCGCCATGGGTGCAGGCGTGCTGCGCAAGAAAGTGCAGGATGCCGGTCTGAGCAATGTGTCGGTAACCAACACTGCGATCAACGCCTTGCCGGGTGATGTCGATCTGGTGATTACGCATCGTGACCTGACTGAACGCGCCATTCGCCAGGCACCACATGCGCAGCATATCTCGCTGAATAACTTCCTCGACAGCGCGCTCTACAGCACCCTGACCGAACGTCTGGTGGCAGCTAACCGCAGCGATGTGCATCGTGAAACGGTGAACACCGCGCTCTCAGACAGCTTTGATGAAGGCAATGCGCACCTGTTTAAACTGGGCGCAGATAATGTCTTCCTCGGTCTGACCGCCAGTAACAAAGAGCAGGCGATTCGCTTTGCCGGCGAACAGCTGGTGAAAGGCGGTTATGTTGAACCTGAATATATTGATGCGATGCTGGCGCGTGAAAAACTGACGCCGACCTATCTGGGTGAGTCGATCGCAGTGCCACACGGCACGGTTGAAGCGAAAGATCGCGTGCTGAAAACCGGCGTAGTGTTCTGTCAGTATCCGGCAGGCGTTCTGTTCGGCGAAGAGCCGGACGATGTGGCGCGCCTGGTGATTGGTATTGCGGCCCGCAACAACGAGCACATTCAGGTGATCACCAGCCTGACCAACGCGCTGGATGATGACAGCGTGATTGAGAAGCTGGCCAACACTACCAGCGTGCAGGAAGTGCTGGATCTGCTGTCAGGCAAGCCTGTAATCGCGTAATTTACAGCAATTATTTTCCCTGGGGCGGTCATGCCCGTCCCGATTTCCTGGGGCGGGTTTGCCCGCCCCATCGTCATTTGATATGGGTCAAAAATTATGAAAGCGTTACATTTCGGAGCAGGAAACATTGGTCGCGGCTTTATCGGCAAATTACTGGCTGATGCAGGTATCGAACTGGTTTTTGCTGATGTGAATCAGACGGTGCTGGATGCACTGAACGCGCGTCATGAGTATCCCGTTCATGTGGTTGGCGAGCAGGCCAAAGTGGAAACCGTTAAAGGCGTCAGTGCGGTCAACAGCACCAGCGATGAAATCATCACCCTGGTGTCTGAAGTCGATCTGGTCACCACCGCTGTGGGTCCGCAGATTCTGGAGCGTATAGCCGGCAGTGTGGCTAAAGGGCTGGCAAAACGCAGCGACAACGGCAACACTCGTCCGTTAAATATTATCGCCTGTGAAAACATGGTACGCGGCACCAGCCAGCTGAAACAGCACGTGCTGAAAGCCTTGCCGGAGCAGTATCACGCCTGGCTGGAGCAGCATGTTGGCTTTGTGGATTCCGCTGTCGATCGCATCGTGCCCCCGTCTGAAGCAGGCAGCACCGATCCGCTGGAAGTGACCGTTGAGACCTTCAGCGAGTGGATCGTGGATAAAACCCAGTTTAAAGGCGACCTGCCAGCCATTCCGGGCATGGAGCTGACTGATAATCTGATGGCCTTTGTTGAGCGTAAACTCTTCACCCTGAACACCGGTCACGCCATTACCGCCTATCTCGGCCAGCTGGCCGGTCACCAGACCATTCGTGACGCCATCCTTGACGAAAAAATCCGGGCCGTGGTGAAAGGCGCAATGGAGGAGAGCGGCGCGGTAGTGATTAAGCGTTACGGTTTCGATGCGGAGAAGCATGCGGCGTACATCCGGAAGATTCTGGGCCGATTTGAAAATCCGTATCTGAAAGATGATGTGGAGCGCGTGGGTCGTCAGCCGCTGCGTAAACTCAGCGCGGGCGATCGCCTGATCAAGCCGACGCTGGGCACGCTGGAGTATGGTTTACCGCACGCCAGCCTGGTGCAGGGCATTGCCGCCGCGATGCACTATCACAGCGATCAGGACCCACAGGCGCAGGAGCTGGCGACGCTGCTGGCCGAAAAAGGCCCACAGGCGACGCTGGCTGAGATTTCAGGCCTGGATGCCGACAGCGAAGTCGTGGCTTCTGTGGTGAGCGCCTGGCACGCTATGGCATAATGCGCGCGTGTTAGTGATGCAAGCCGGGCGCAGTTCGCCTGCGCCCGACGGCGGTATTGAACCCATGCAGGCAATAATGGAAGAGAAGCAGGCTTTTGAGAACAGGGTGCTTGAGCGCCTGAACGCCGGTCGTTCGGTGAGAAGCTTTCTGATCGCCGCCGTTGAGCTATTGGCTGAAGCCGTCAATCTGCTGGTGCTGCAGGTGTTTCGTAAAGATGACTATGCGGTTAAATATGCGGTTGAACCGCTGCTGCTGGGCGATGGCCCTCTGGGCGAACTCTCGGTTCGCCTGAAACTCATTTACGGACTTGGCGTAATCAGTCGCCACGAATATGAAGATGCTGAGCTGCTGCTGGCACTGCGTGAAGAGCTGAATCACGACAGCGGCGATTATCGTTTCACCGACGATGAGATCCTCGGCCCGTTTAGTGAACTGCACTGTGTGACTGCCTGGCCACCTGCGCCGGTGTTTCACACCGATGATGCTGAGCTGCGCAGCATGCAACAGCAGCGCTATCTGCAGATGGTGCGGTCCACCATGGTCCTGTCGCTGACCGAACTGATCGCCCGCATCAGTATGAAGCAGGCGTTTAAAAAGTCCGGTAGCTAATCCTGTCAGGCGTCATCACGACGCCTTTTTCGTCTTAACCTGGCCGGGAATATACGTCAGATTTGGTGTATCCTTGGCCTGTTTTCCTCAACGAGTTGTTGTCATGAAAGAGCAAGAAAAGAACGAAATTAAACTTCTCAGCGATAAGCTGGACGCACTGAACCGCAAAGAGCCGCAGTTACTGGAGTCGGGTGATACCGAGAAACTGGGCGCGTTGCTGAAAGAGAAAGAAACGCTGGTCATTGAGATTGAGCGTCTGCGCGGTCAGCGGGTCGAAAAACTGAGTGCCGAAGCGCAGAAGCTGCAGAAAATGGGCTTCAGCCGCGAAATTACCAAAAAAGAGCAGGCAAATCTGGGTGCGCTGAAGAAAAGCGTACGCGGCCTGGTGGTGGTGCATCCAATGACCGCGCTGGGACGTGAGATGGGTCTTAAAGTGATGACGGGCTTCGCTAAAACCGCATTCTGACAGGTCGATCAGGCAGCAGCCTGATCGACATCGGCTTTGCGTTCGCCGGCGGCGGCATAAACCTGCTCCGCCAGCGCATCCAGCAGCTCATAACGGCGGCGATACTCTGCCCGCTTCTTACTGGCAATCTCCTCCAGCGTTTTACGGGGCAGACTCAGCGGCAGCGTAAACATCCCATCCCTGCGCGCTTCACCACTCAGCGACAGCCAGAATTCACTGTAGCTGGCAAAGAACTTATCCCCTTTGCTGTGGCGATAACGCAGACTGCGGAATACATGCGTCTCATCGCCTACCGCCTGAATACTTTCCACGCCGCACTGCTTCGCCACAATAAATACCGCTTCCATTAACAGGCGTTTCGGGAAGAGACCGTGAGCCGCTTTGGTCGCTTCGCGGATCATCTCATTATTAATATGTTTTCGCGGCCCCTGTAACCCGCCAATTAATAAGGTGCGCTGGTTATTCTCGTTAAGAATCGAAAAAGAAAGCGAAGCAATAATTTCGTCGTTATAACGTAATACCAGCGTCACTTCCCCTTCGCGATCAAAATAACCGGAACTGCATGAGAGTAAAAAGGCCTCGCCATTTTTTCCGGTCAGCGTGGCCAGCGGACTATCTGAAGCACTCTGCAGCAGCTGACGCAGCATAGGATTTTCGAGATTGTTCATCAGCGTGTAGTGGTCGAGAATCGCCTGCGCACGCGCAGCAATACTCAGACCTGAACGCAGATAAGGCCGGTGCAGCTTGGCGGGCAGCAATCCCTGGGTGCTCATCAGCAAGGGAAGTTGCGGCAGATGCGATAGCGCATCCAGATAATGCAGCGTGGTCAGCGGCGATATTAAGGTTCTTAACGCAAATTTCAGACGGAAACGTTTACTGATCCAGAGTTTATCCGGAATGTATTTCCCACTGATTAACTGGAAAAAAAGCGAAGCAGAGGATTCGGTCGTCGTTTCGTGAGTAGTGATAATTGACATAGTCAGCGACACACAGTGAGTTAAGCAGGAATGTCACCGAACATAACATAGCCAATATCAACGGAAAGTTAATGTGGAATAACATTAAAACCAATAATTGACGATTTTCATTTCATTTTGGCAATGCACAAAATAAGGACAAAAAAAACCGGCGAAATAGATTTCACCGGTTTATCTTCATTGCGTTTACGTTTGGTTAACTTATTTAGCAGACGCGAAGCGGGCTGCCGCTTCGTCCCAGTTAACCACGTTCCAGAACGCTTTGATGTAATCAGGACGTTTGTTCTGATACTTCAGGTAGTAAGCGTGTTCCCACACGTCCAGACCGATAATCGGGAAGCCAGAAACGCCGGCAACCGCTTCGCCCATCAGTGGGTTATCCTGGTTTGCGGTTGAAACCACAGCCAGTTTGTCGCCTTTCTTAACCAGCCAGGCCCAGCCAGAACCGAAACGGGTCGCAGCGGCTTTCTCGAACTCTTCCTGGAATTTTTCCACGCTACCAAAATCTTTCTCGATAGCCGCTTTCAGGTCGCCCTGCAGCGTGGTGCCGGTTTTCAGGCCTTTCCAGAACAGGCTGTGGTTAGCGTGGCCGCCAGCGTTGTTACGCAGTGGGCCTTTTTTGTCTGCTGGCAGTTGATCCAGTTTGGTGATCAGCTCTTCTACCGGCAGATTAGCAAATTCAGTACCTTCCAGCGCCGCGTTCGCGTTGTTCACGTAGGTCTGGTGGTGTTTAGTATGATGGATCTCCATCGTCTGCTTGTCGAAATGCGGTTCCAGTGCGTCGTATGCGTAAGGCAGGGATGGCAGTGAATAACTCATGTTCTTCCTCTCCATTTAGTGTGAGCAGCACGACGAATTCGGGGCGTGCCGCGTAAGCAGTCGAATCATTATAGTTAAATTCATGTAGCGTAAAAGGGTAATCAATGCCCTATTAACCATAAGGATTTGCGAAACCCGGCAAAAGCAACCCGTTGTTTTTACAGCATGCTGCTGCTGACCCTGCCTTTTCTGCCTCATCCGACAGGACGTGCGGCGCGCTGTGGCCTGGCCGTCAGCGGGCATGCGTTCCGGCCGGACGCCGCATCTGCCCTGCCCTGTGCCTTACTGACCCAGCTCGCGCAGGGAGTTGTCGAGTGCGCCAACCAGCCAGTCGATGTCGCTTTCCTGGAAAGCCAATGGCGGACGCAGTTTCAGTACATTCCCATACGGGCCGGCGACAGATGTCAGCACACGATGTTCACGCAGTTTCTCGATCAGGTTCAGCGCCAGGGTTTTGTCCGGCGTTTTGCTGTGACGATCGGTGACCAGTTCGAAGCCGATAAACAGCCCGGCACCGCGCACATCGCCCACGCACTCATAACGATCCATCAGCGTCCGCAACTCCGCCAGCAGCTTCGCGCCGACCACGCGGCTGTGTTCCTGTAATCCCTCTTCGGTGATCACGTTCAGCACCGCCTGCGCCGCCGCCATCGCCACCGGATTGCCACCAAAGGTATTGAAGTAGGGAATTGAGTCGCTGAAGGCGGCCAGCACCTCACTTTTTGCCAGCAGCCCGGACACCGGAATGCCATTGCCCATCGGCTTGCCGGTAGTAATCACATCAGGCACCACATCATGGCGGCCAAAACCCCAGAAGGCGTCGCCAGTACGGCCAAAGCCAGGCTGCACTTCATCGGCAATAAAGATGCCGCCATTGGCATGCACTACCTCGACCGCTTTTTTCAGGAAGCCACGCGGATTGGGCAGCACACCGTCTGAGGAGAAGATCGAGTCCGCCAGGAAACCGGCAAATTTAATGCCGTTCGCCGCCATATCATCAATCTGCTGCTGAATCTGGTCAGCGAACCAGTCGCCCAACTCCGGCGCATCCACACGATACGCATCCGGCGGCATTACCAGCCGCGTGGTGGGTGCCAGCGGCTGTCCACTGCCCAGCGCCGGAGAAGCGCCGGAGGTCAGCTCACTGGTGCCGTGATAAGCCTCTTTACTGACAATAATCCCGGTACCGCCGCTGAAAGCGCGCGCCACACGGATAGCAAGATCATTCGCTTCCGATCCGGTGCACATGTACATCGCGCGATCGATCGCCGCAGGCGTAGTCGCCAGCAGCGCTTCGCTGTAGTCGAGGATATTCTCATGCAGGTAACGGGTGTGGGTGTTCAGCATTTTCATCTGCTGCGTCACCGCCTCAATCACGGCCGGATGACAATGGCCGATGCTCGCCACATTGTTGTAGACGTCGAGATATTTATCGCCCGCCGCGTCCCACAGATATTGCCCTTCACCCCGCACCAGATGAACCGGTTTGCGATAGAACAGGCGATAGGATTCGCCAAGCACTTTGCTGCGTTTATCGGTGAGTTTGCGCGTTTCGCTGTCGAGCGCATCGGCATGTTCGGCGCGGAAACTGTTGGTATCCATAATGGTGGAACGCGTGGCCATAATGACTCCCGTGACAAGGATGAAGGAGGAAGAGTTGACCCCTGTATCATGCCTTCCTGAATCCAAAATGCAACCAAATACACAAATACAACAAAATACACATGGCGCTGGCCGTTCCCCGCGCTAAGCTTCCCTCTGATTCAGACGGCATCTTTCGCGTCAGTGGCGTATCATCCGTGCTCTTCGCGCTTTATAAGGAAACCTCTATGCTGCAGGAAACGCGCCTTCATCGTATTCGCGCCTTACTGACCCGACTTAATCAGGTCAGTACCGAGCGCATTATCAGGGAGCTGGGGGTGTCTCGCGAAACCGCGCGCCGCGATATCATTGAGCTGGAAGCGCAGGGTCTGGCGCGCCGCGTTCACGGTGGACTGGTAGCGATTGAAACGGCGGCTGAACCGCCGCTGACGCAACGCCGCAGTACGCAGACCCGCGAGAAGCGCGCCATTGCCCGCGCCGCTGCGCAGTTGCTGCAGCCGGGACAGACGCTGTTTCTGGATGCGGGCACCACCACCACCCTGCTGGCAGAGGCGCTCCACGCCCTTTCCGGCCTGACGATAGTCACCAACAGCCTGCAGGCCGCGCTGGCGCTGAGCGCCGGAGAAGAAGATCGGCCGCTGAATAATCAGATTATTTTGCTCGGTGGGATGATGACAGCGGGTGCGCACCAGACGCGTGGCGAAATCACCGTGGGTGAAATCGTCCGCTATCGCGCCGACGTCGCGCTGCTGTCGCCGGTCGGCATTGAGGCGAATCGCGGTGCCAGCAGTTTTCACCCGCATGAAGCGGCTATTGCCAGAGCGATGGTGCAGCAATCTGCAGCCTGCTATCTGCTGGCCGATCACACCAAACTGGGCGTAGTCAGCCGCACGGTTTACGCGCCGCCGCAGACGATCACCATGCTGATTACCGACAGCGGCGGCGACAACGGTGCCGCCCTTGAAGCATTGCAGCAGACGCTGCCAGAGGTGATGGTGGTTTAACGCAGTCGCTGAGGATGGCTGTAGACCGTGGCGCGGCCGGGTTTACTGAAGCCGACCAGCGTCAGATTGCAGCGCTCAGCCACCTCAACCGCCAGGCGGGTCGCGGCTGAAACCGCGAACAGGATCTCGACGCCGCACATGGCGGACTTCTGCACCATTTCATAGCTGGCGCGGCTGGAGACCAGCACCGCGCCCGGTCCCCACTCTGACTGGCTGCGATACCCCAGCAGCTTATCCAGTGCCACATGGCGACCCACATCTTCACAACCCCCGGCCAGCTGACCGTCGGGCTGGGTCCACGCGGCCGCATGGGTGCAGCCGGTTTTCTGTCCGACAGGCTGATAATCTTTCAGCTGACCCAGCGCCCGATCCAGTTGCTCCAGCGCAAAGGTCTGGGTAAACGGCAGCGGAGGGAGCGGCTTGCCAATCTGATCCAGCTGTTCAACGCCACACACGCCGCAGCCGGTCCGGCCTGCCAGCGCGCGACGCTGCGCTTTCAGCGCCATAAAACGGCGGCTGGAAAGCTCAATCTGAACCTCAATGCCGTCACAGCCCGGCACGATGTCCATGCCGAAAATGTCGCCCGGCGCATCGATAATGCCCTCTGACAGCGAGAAGCCCAGCGCAAACGCCTCCAGATCTTTGGGCGTAGTCATCATCACCACGTGTGAGATGCCGTTATAGACCAGCGCCACCGGCACTTCATCCGCCAGCCAGTCATCCTGCGCATCGGTCAAATCTTTACGCTGCCACACCTGCGCCCTGCTGACGCCGGCCTGAATTGTTAAATCTTCGCCTGAGTCAGGCTGGATAGCTTTCAAAAAGTATGACCTGTTGTTAATAAATTATGTCATTCAGTGCCCGGTGAGGCCGGGCACTGGCGTGCTTTGATTCTGCCTTTTAGCCCCATTCAGCGCAAATAAACAGCGGGGCAATTCATGCGGTTTTCTCCCCCAAAAGGCGTAGCCACGCCTGCTGGCGGGCACAATGCGAATGGTTCTCTTTCACGCATTAACATCGGTAAGCATAAAACAACACTAATTATCTGCACCGTCTGAAAATCTGCTTGCAGCGCAAATCCACCACCGAGGGTATTTAACAAAATTTAGAAAAATAATTACTAATGACTAACCTGTTGACCCTGGTCAACTTACAGGCAATCAGGGCTGCTATTTTGCAAGGCTTCGCAATGGAGCCAATAAAGAAGAACGATAAGATGCAGATTAACAGACGGAGTTTTTTCAAAATCTGTGCTGGCGGGCTGGCGGGCACCAGCGCAGCATTACTTGGTTTTGCCCCCACCACAGCGTTAGCCAGCGTCAGAGAATTCAAACTCATTCGTGCCAGAGAAACACGCAATAACTGCACCTACTGTTCAGTCGGTTGCGGGATGCTGATCTACAGCCTGGGCGATGGCGCAAAAAATGCCCGTGCCTCGATTTACCATATCGAAGGCGATCCTGACCATCCGGTCAGTCGCGGATCGCTCTGCCCGAAAGGCGCAGGCGTGCTCGACTTTATTCACAGCGAACAGCGCCTGCAATACCCGGAATACCGTGCACCGGGTTCCGATAAATGGCAGCGCATCAGCTGGGATGAGGCATTTGACCGCATTGCCCGTCTGATGAAGCAGGATCGCGATGCTCATTTCCAGACGACCAACGCCGCTGGCGTGACGGTAAACCGCTGGCCGACCACGTCGATGCTCTGCTCCTCCGCCGCCAGTAATGAAACCGGCCTGCTCGATCAGAAATTTGCCCGCGCGCTGGGTATTCTGGCGCTGGAAAACCAGGCACGCCTGTGTCACGGCCCGACCGTGGCGGCGCTGGCCCCGAGCTTTGGTCGCGGTGCGATGACCAACAACTGGAATGACATCAAAAACGCCAACGTGGTGATGATCATGGGCGGCAACCCCGCCGAGGCGCATCCGGTTGGCTTTAAATGGGTGATTGAAGCCAAAACCCGTAACAATGCGCAGGTCATCGTGGTCGATCCGCGCTTTAACCGCTCTGCGGCAGTCGCCGATCTCTACGCGCCACTGCGAGCGGGCAGTGATGTGGTGTTCCTGATGGGGGTGATCAACTATCTGCTGCAACACAATCAGATTCAGCAGGAGTATGTTCGCGCCTTCACCAACGCGGCCCTGATAGTCAGCGAAGGCTTCAGCTTCAGCGACGGGTTATTCAGCGGCTACGATGCGGAAACCCGTCAGTACGATCGCCAGAGCTGGCACTATGAGCTGGATGAAAACGGCCACGCCCGACGCGATGAGAGCTTCAGCCATCCACGCTGTGTACTGAACCTGCTGAAAACCCACGCCAGCCGTTACACCCCGGAAATGGTGACGCGGATGTGCGGCACTTCGCAGGACGCCTTTATTACGGTGTGCAAGCAGCTCGCCTCAACCTGCGTGCCCAATCGCACCGCAACCATCCTCTATGCGCTCGGCTGGACCCACCACACCAACGGTTCGCAGATTATCCGCACGGCGGCGATGATCCAGCTGCTGCTGGGCAACATCGGTATGCCGGGTGGCGGTATTAACGCGCTGCGCGGTCACTCCAACGTGCAGGGTTATACCGACCTCGGCCTGCTGGCGCAGAGCCTGCCGGGCTATCTGCCGCTGCCGTCTGAGAAGATGACGACGCTGGCAACTTACCTGCAACAGGCCACCCCGGTGGCGACACTGCCGGACCAGGTCAACTACTGGCAGAACACCGACAAGTTTTTCGTTAGCCTGATGAAGAGTTTCTACGGTGATAACGCCACGGCGGAGAACCAGTGGGGCTACGACTGGCTGCCGAAGTGGGACAAGGCCTATGACTGCATGGCGCAGGCAGAGATGATGGAGCAGGGTGCGCTGAACGGCTGTCTGATTCAGGGCTTCAACCTGCTGGCTGCCTTCCCGGACAAAAACAAAGCCGTCCGGGCCCTTTCCCGCCTCAAATATATGGTGGTGATCGACCCACTTCGCACGGAAACCGCCAGCTTCTGGCAGCATCACGATGCGTTCAACGACGTCGATCCATCGACCATCCAGACCGAAGTGTTTCGTCTGCCCTCCTCCTGCTTCGCGGAAGAGTCGGGTTCGGTGGCGAACTCGTCGCGCTGGCTGCAGTGGCACTGGGCAGCCGCCGAGCCGCCAGCGGAAGCGCTGCACGACGGCAAAATCCTCGGCAACCTGTTTATGCGTCTGCGCGCGCTCTATCGTCAGGAAGGCGGTGCAGCCCCTGAGCCGCTGATGGCGATGCGCTGGGATTACCGCGATCCGTTTAACCCTGAGCCGGAAGAGGTGGCGCAGGAGAACAACGGTCAGGCGCTGGCCGATATTTACGACGCCAGTGGCAAACTGCTGCTGAAAAAAGGTCAGCAGCTAAACAGCTTCTCTGAGCTGCGTAACGACGGCACCACCGCCAGTTCCTGCTGGATCTACAGCGGCAGCTGGACGTCAGAAGGCAACCAGATGGCCCGACGCGACAACGCCGATCCGTCGGGACTGGGGGCGGTCTCAGGCTGGGCCTGGGCCTGGCCCGCTAACCGCCGCATTCTCTATAACCGCGCCTCCGCTGATGCGCAGGGGAAAGCCTGGGATCCGCAGCGCCGCCTGATTGAGTGGGATGGCGCACGCTGGCACGGCATCGACGTACCGGATTATCCGGTAACGCTATCGCCGCAGAAGCAGGCCGGGCCGTTTATCATGCAGCCCGATGGTCTCGGCCACCTGTTTGCACTCGATAAAATGGCCGACGGCCCGTTCCCGGAGCACTACGAACCGATGGAAAGCCCGCTCGCCGACAACCCCCTGCATCCGCAGCAGCGTCACAGTCCGGTGGTCCGTCTGTTCAGCAGCGACGCCGCGCAGCTGGGTGAGGTCGCCGACTATCCCTGCGTCGCCACCACCTACTCCATCACCGAGCTGTTCCGCCACTGGACCAAACATGCCCTGCTGAATGCGATTGCGCAGCCGGAGCAGTTTGTCGAGATCGGCACCGAGCTGGCTGAGGAGAAAGGCATTCAGGCCGGAGACACCGTTAAGGTCACATCACGTCGCGGCTATATCAAAGCTAAAGCGGTGGTGACGCGTCGTCTGCAGCGTCTGATAGTTGACGGCAAGCCGGTTGATACCGTGGGCATTCCCTGCCACTGGGGCTTTGAAGGCACCACGCGTAAAGGCTTCCTCGCCAATACGCTGACGCCTTCGGTTGGCGATGCCAACTCACAGACCCCGGAGTACAAGGGATTTTTAGTGAAAGTAGAAAAAGCGTAACGGCAGATGACTATGGCTTATCAATCACAAGATATTATCCGTCGCTCTGCGACCAATGGTTTTACCCCGCCGCCGCAGGCGCGCGATCACAAGATCGAAGTGGCGAAACTTATCGACGTCACCGCCTGTATCGGCTGCAAAGGCTGTCAGGTCGCCTGTTCCGAGTGGAACGACATCCGCGATGAAGTTGGCCACAACATCGGGGTTTATGACAATCCCACCGACCTGACCGCCAAATCCTGGACGGTGATGCGCTTTTCCGAAGTCGAAGAGAACGGCAAGCTGGCCTGGCTGATTCGCAAAGATGGGTGCATGCACTGCGCCGATCCCGGCTGCCTGAAAGCCTGTCCGTCGGCAGGCGCCATCATTCAGTATGCCAACGGCATCGTCGATTTTCAGTCTGAGCAGTGCATCGGCTGTGGTTACTGTATCGCCGGTTGCCCGTTTAACGTGCCACGGCTAAACAAAGAGGATAACCGCGCCTACAAATGCACGCTGTGCGTAGATCGCGTCAGTGTCGGCCAGGAACCTGCCTGTGTGAAGACCTGTCCGACCGGTGCCATTCATTTCGGCAGTAAAAGCGACATGCTGACGCTGGCGGAGGAACGCGTGGCGGAGCTGAAGTCACGCGGGTTTGCGCAGGCGGGTCTCTACAATCCGGAAGGCGTGGGCGGCACTCACGTGATGTATGTGCTGCATCATGCTGACAAACCCCAGCTCTATCACGGTCTGCCTGCTAATCCGGGCATCAGCCCGACCGTGACCTTCTGGAAGGGGATCTGGAAACCGCTGGCGGCGGTCGGTTTTGCCGCCACGTTTGCCGCCTCCATTTACCACTATGTCGGCGTTGGCCCGAATCGCGTCACTGAAGAGCATGACGACAACGACGATCAGCCTGAGGAGCATCAATAATGAAAAAGCCCGATCATCTGGTGCGCTATCGCGCACCTGAACGTATCAATCACTGGATCGTCGCGATTTGCTTTGTCATGGCTGCGTTAAGCGGATTAGGGTTTTTCTTTCCGTCGTTTAACTGGCTGATGCAGATCTTTGGCACGCCACAACTGGCGCGTATTCTGCATCCTTTTGTTGGCGTGGTGATGTTTGCCGCTTTTATGCTGATGTTTTTACGTTACTGGAAACACAACCTGATCAATCGCGATGACCTTTACTGGGCCAGAAATATTCACCGGATTGCGCTGAACGAAGAGGTCGGCGATACCGGTAAATATAACTTTGGTCAGAAGTGTGTGTTCTGGGCTGCTATCATCAGCTTAGTATTGCTGCTTGCCAGCGGCATTGTGATCTGGCGACCCTACTTTGCTGATGCCTTTGCCATTCCGCTGATTCGTCTGGCGCTGGTTGTGCATTCGGTGTCAGCGGTTGCGCTGATCATCGTCATTATGGTGCATATTTATGCTGCATTGTGGGTCAAAGGCACACTGACCGCGATGGTGGAAGGCTGGGTCAGCTCGGAATGGGCCAGACAGCATCACCCTCGCTGGTATCGTGAGCAGCGTAATCCGCCAATAAAACAGGAAAAACGCCCCTGATGAGTATTCGCATAATCCCGCAGGACCAGCTGGAGAAAAGCGAAAAGACAACGGCGGAGATGATTCCGCCGTTACTTTTTCCACGGCTGAAAAATTTATACAGCCGTCGTGCCGCGCGACTGCGCGACCTGGCGGCGAAAAATCCACTTGGCGATTATCTGCGCTTTGCGGCGATGATCGCTGAAGCGCAGGAGATTGTGCTGTATGACCATCCGCTGCACATCGACCTGCATGCCCGACTGACGCAGAGTGCCAGCGAGGGCAAGCCGCCACTGAACATTCACACCCTGCCGCGCGATGCGCACTGGCAACGGCTGCTGCACTCGCTGATTGCCGAACTGAAGCCGGAGATGAGTGGTCAGGCGCTGGCGGTGCTGGAGAATCTGGAAAAGGCGTCCGCCACCGAGCTGGAGACACTGGCCAGCGCGCTGTTTACCGGCGACTATGCGCTGGTCAGCAGCGATAAAGCGCCCTTTATCTGGGCGGCGCTTTCGCTCTACTGGGCGCAGATGGCGGCCCTGATCCCAGGCAAAGCACGCGCTGAGATGGGCGATCAGCGCCAGTTCTGTCCGGTCTGCGCCAGTATGCCGGTCGCCAGCGTGGTACATATGGGCAGCCATGAAGGTGCGCGCTATCTGCACTGCAATCTGTGCGAAAGTGAATGGCACGTGGTGCGCAGCAAATGTACCCAGTGCGAACAGTCCCGTGATCTGCACTACTGGTCGCTCGACAGCGAGCATGCGGCGGTGAAGGCGGAGAGTTGTGGCGACTGCGGCACCTACCTGAAGATGCTTTATCAGGAGAGAGATCCGGCGATCGAACCGGTGGCCGATGACCTGGCGTCGCTGATACTGGATGCACGGATGGAGCAGGAAGGCTTCGCTCGCAGCAGTCTCAATCCCTTTATGTTTCCTGGCGAATAGTCACTGAATCCGGAGAACCCGATGAAACTGATTGGCAGCTATACCAGCCCGTTTGTGCGTAAGATTTCGATTATCATGCTGGAAAAAGGCATTACGTTTGAATTCGTTAACGCATCGCCTTACAGCGATGACAGCCACGTGCCGCACTACAATCCGCTGGGCAAAGTCCCGGCGCTGGTTGCTGACGATAAGCAAATCTGGTTCGACTCCAGCATCATCGCCGAGTTTCTGGAACTTCGCGGCGCGGAGCCGGCTTTACTCCCTGCCGATCCGCTTGAGGCACTTAACATTCGCCAGCTGGAGAAGCTGGCGGATGGGGTCAGTGATGCCGCGCTGGTGATCGTGCGCGAGCAAATGCGTCCGGGGGATTTGCAGTCGGAAGAGGTGCTATTGCGCAATCGTGAAAAGATTCAGCGCAGTCTCGATATGCTGGAAGCAAAGGCCGCGGAGGGCAAATGGCTTAACAACGGCCAGCTTAATCTGGCGGATATCGCTACTGGCTGCATGATTGGCTACCTCAATTTCCGCCGGGTGGTGCCAAACTGGTGCGTTGAGCGTCCGGCGCTGGTGAAGCTGGCGGAAACGCTGTTTGAGCGCGAGAGCTTTGCACGGACAACGCCGCCTGCGGCGTGATGGGTGCGGTGGCTGGGGCTGATGATTTCATCGGCCTCCTGAGCGCACCGCTCTCTCTACCGTAGCTCGTGAGCCTGACAACCTGATGCAGGCTCGAGTGGCAGACTATCTTTGATAGCGACCCGATATTTTTCGGGATGTGTGCAGTATACGCAGGATGCGAACCGCATCTGTTTCAGCTACATAGATGATAATGAACGGTAAGCGTGGCACCACCAGTTTAAGCTGTTTTTCTGTTCCGACTTTAGTGCCAGCCCGCGGGTTTTCGCTAAGCAGACTGGCCAACCGGGTAAACTTATCGTCTGTTGCACTGGCTACCAGCAGGCCAGCCTCACGATACAGATAACGAAATATTATTTCCCTGTCCGCCTGCGCCTGTTTTTCCCATTGAACGGCTGATATCACAATGTTCCCTGCGCGGCCTGCGCTTTAAGCTCTTCCATGCGGGTATTCATTTCATCGTTACTGATGAACTCACTTTCGCCGGCATCATAACGACTGAATGCCGCCGCTATCTGCTCTTCCAGCCATGCATCATGTTTACTGTCCTGATAGTGCCGCTCTTCAGCAGCCAGCTCTTCCGCTCGCTGACGCATAACCTCAGTCAGCGTCTTCTTCTGGCGCTCGGCTGCCTGCATGGCAAGTCGTTTAACGTCGTCATCAATCCTGAAGTGGATAGTGCTCATAGCCTGACTCTCGTGTGGTGTCGTTTGTGGTGTCATCATGCCTGTCATCCCTTTCTCTGTCATCTCCATTTCGCTCGCATGCGATGCCGGAAATCGACACACCAATAGAACTAAATAGCCGATTACGGATGCTGGAGAGGATATGGGGAAGAGGATGTAAACGAAATGGTTAATGGAAAAACAATCCGTTTTTCAGAGATGCCTCGCAATCTATTACTTAGCTTTCAGCGAGTTTACAAAGCGGACGGTGTATATTTGAACAGGAGAAAACAGGAAAGGAAGAGCATAACGAAAGATTATTAGCGCGGGCTGAAGGTGGTGGAACACCAGCAGCCCGCTGACCACAACTAACTAGGTAGGAGTTAATTATGGCTGGAAAAGATTCTACGTCAGAACCTGCTGTACCCCAAGCACGCAAAAGCATCGTCGGATACCGCCCCAACGGCGGCAGACCGAACCCCTTACCTCAACTGACCATCAAAGGACGATGGCTGGAACAGTTAGGATTTATTAAAGGCCAGCCGGTCAGCATCATCGCCGAACAGGGCCAGCTGATTATCCGCACTACTCACCTCACGGAGGAGAACGTATGAACATCACTTTTATTGAGGAACCCGTCCCGGAGCTGACCATCACAGGCGGTCAGCTGGCCGCACTCGGATTTACCACCGGCACACCGATCCGGCTGATGCTGCGGGATAACGCGCTGACAGTGACAACCGTGACCGATGAAGCGGAGTGGAAAGAACTCTGCGAAGCCAGCCAGCAGTGGCAAAATCCGGGAGCTGACTGGGTACGGGATAACGGCGAAGTGATTATCGGCGGCGACTGGCTGACCGGTTTCGGTATCACTGAGGCGGAACAGCTGGAGGTTACCACTGCGTCCGGTGTGATTCGGTTGCGGCGGAGGTAAACGGAAGGATTAAAGGCTTAAATGTAAAAATCCCGGCCAGTATGAAGCGAACTCCGAAAGTTGGCCGGGATCTTCCGCTAAAAAATAGAAGTCTATTTTTTACTGACCTCACCAATATACCAGTGCTCTGAATGATAAAGCTCACCGTCATCGTTTTCACAGACCCTTAGTATTCCTAACTCTGAAAAACCTCTCGGTAATTTTAAACCCCACTCTCTGATTAAACTTCTATCACGCAGTAAACTTAACTGTCCAAAAACATTAACCCCCGGCGATGTATGCATATCGAAATACTCTTCAGAAGTAAATAAACACAATTCACTTGAAAACATATCAGGCAAAACAATACTGCACGTAACTCTTATATCATTTTCATTAGCAGGCTTAGCTTGATGAATTTCATATGCTGCATTTATCAATGCTTGTGCACAATATGACTGAACATCACGACTGGTTTGCTTCCCTTGAACCAGTGAAAAATGCACCGGGATTTTGACATTCCAGTAGCCATAAGAGTAGTCTTCAGAATTAATCTCTGGAAATTTAGACGCGTACGACTCCGACCATCTCTTTAATGATCTTAATCTGCGTGGTATTCCTCGCAATTTCTTATTACTCATTGCTAGTTGCCGCATTATATTTTCCTTCCCTTAGCTGCTTCAGTCTTAACCTTATTAATAGTCCCATCAAGATTTAATACTGCCTTGAATTTACCTTTACTGTCGAATACTTCAAGATGATTTTTATGCTGCCCATCCAGATAGAATTGATCGCCTTTTTTTATCACATCGCCAATGTCACTACTTGCTTTATAAATGCTCTGACCTTGATATATTTGACTACTTTTTTGAGCACTATTTTTTATCTGAGCACCAAGCCCCTGTTGGGTAAGAAATTCTTTCATATTTCCCACGGCTCCAGCATTTGGCACATGTGGAACTTTTTTACCCGGTAATATAATCCCGGCCAGCATGCCGCCCGTAGCTTCCAGCGCCACCTGGTTTCCTTCGGATGCCTGTTTGATTGTGGCAGCAACCGCAGACCAGGTATCACTGCTCATCAGCGCCTTAACGCTGTCCGCTACCGCCTGATTCTTACCGGACAGGTCATTAAGCGCTGTACCGCAGTAACTGTCCCCGGTCGCGCAAGACGCAAGCGCCATTGCTGCGTCAGCAGCGTAATCCGCTCCGCCTAATGCCGCATCGCCGGTATCCGCAAGAGCGTTTATAATGCCGTTGGCAATGGAAGACGTTGTACCCTCGCCCAGCTTTTCCCTGACCTGATCCTTCAGGGATTCAGCGACCTGCTTCGCCGTTGCACGCGCCTGATCACCGGACAGCGAGTTATTCTCAACAACAACTTAGAAGTTTTTTAATTTCAATACCCGAGCTATCCACATCCCTCCCCCGACAAAGCTTCCGATACTAAAACTAATCTTGCAAAGCAGAAATATATTATCCATAGTGAAATTTATTGGTATCCCTTTGAAAAAAAAGAACAAAAACTCCCCTGCAATGTATAAAGTAATTGATGTCAAAAAAATAGATACAATGCTTAATACGATAAAAAGAGCCAAGTGTAGAAACACATTTTGCTGTCTCATTTTTTGAGGTTCTCCTCAGAGGATTTCTGCTCTATATACTTCCCGCTGAGCTCTGAGCCCAAGCTACCACCGATATCTCCAGCCATGCCGGGGAAATAACCAGGTGTCATTTCTTTTGAAAGCCCAAACTCTCCTTTAATATCAGTATATTTTTGAAGCGTTGGATTGAATTTCGGATCCCAGCCACCTTTCCACCAGTTTGCCCCGGCATTGACTCCCCATGAGAGCCCTTTACCAATGCCATAGCCGATACCAGATCCAGCACCATTGATAAGCGCACCAGACAGTGGATCTTTGTCATCAATCCAGTTACCCAGCGCACCACCTGCGGCGTTCCAGCCCACGGTACCCGCAAGGCCATTACCCATGCTGATAACATTCACCCAACCCGCTATCGCTGCGTTTGCCGGATCTATCGAGCCATCCATCAAATAACCGATACCTGCATTCGCGCCCGCACCCAGTCCCCACATTACCTGAGCACCACCAGGTAGCAACGCAACACTTCCCGTTGCCAGTGCCAGCCCAACAGAATCTCGTTCATTCATCGCTTTCTGGCAGCTTGCAGAACCCGGCGCATCGGCACAACTTGCCATGTCTATTCCATGCTGGCGTATCCATGCAGCCTGAGCATCTTCACTACCGCCGAGTAAATTATTCTCAACCGCGTTCTTACCCGCCTGCGCCCCCGCCACCGCATCCGCTGTGCTGTTACCAACTACCCCGCCCGCAAGGCCCGCCGCCAGCGTACCCAGTGCGCTGATGGTCTGCTTCTCGGTTTCCAACAGGTCGCTGACCACTTTCCCCGGATACAGCTGGTTCATCACCAGCTTCGCCATCAGCTCACCGCTGACCGCTCCGGCTGCACCCGCCAGCGCTGAGTTGCCGGATGCGTAAGAGCTTACAGCACCCAGCACCGCGTGTGCCATCGCCTGTGCTTCAGGGTTGCCTTCCGTCAGCCTGTGTATCTCCGTCGCCACATACGGCTTGGCCGCCCCGCTCAGCGCCTGTGCAACGTTACCGCCCGACAGCCCCTGCACCGCCGCCGTTACCGCGCTGATGCCCTGCTGAAGTGCCGAACCCGTGCCGAACGGCTTCATCGCCGTGTCGTAAGCCTGCTTCGCTATCTCATCTGACGTCGGGTTCAGCTTCCCTTTTCCGGCCAGCTCTTCCCTGGCCGCCGCCAGCGCTGCCGGGTCCTGCTGGGCCTTCAGGCCCGCTATCTCACCCTGCGTCCGCGCGATATCCCCCGCCTGCGCCCCGATTTCGCCTATCAGCAGAGCCGCCTTCAGCCGGTTCTGCTCCTTCTCCTTGTCGAAGATGACGTCCAGCCCCGGATTTGCGTTCGCCACGTCGCGGCTTAAATCTGCAACGTCCTGAGCCTGTTTTTCCTTATCGCGGATAACGACAGTGCCTTCGCTCACCGCCGACCTCGTGGTGCTCTCCGCGCTGCCGCTGCCGTTCAGCCCCGCCAGCACGTTTTGAGTCATGTTGCTTTCGAAATGACCGCCGATGCCGCCGCCGGTGCTTATCCCCGCGCTCTGATGCTCCACCTTATAGTCCGCGTGGTTCTCAATGTCGCTGAAGCCCAGCGTGCCGGTGTCGAGCCGGTTCTTATCGGCGGTGGACGTCGAGCTGATGACCGCACCGTTCAGCTGCGTGTGCTCACGCCGATGACGATGGCCTACTACGCCTTACTCTCTACTCCCAACCTGCTGTACGCGAAAAACTGCTCATTAAAGTAAAAAAGGACGTCAGTAAAGCGAGGTTCAGATTTTAATTTATAACTGTTGATATTTAATACCTTCGTCTTGTTCATATGATGACGACAAAGATTCCAACATATTTATTTCATCCCCAACATTCATAATAAAGAGGCTTAATTCACCTTCAAATACAAGTTTCACACCTACAAATGCATCCTCTAATGAAGAAGACATTAAAAATACTTTTAAAAGTATTTTTCCAATATAATTAACGATCGGATAAATGTGTGAAATATCAACAACCGTTTCTTTTCCATATTCACCAAGATCACTTCCCTGGAGAGGCAAGTCTGTTAATTCAAGCGTCGAGCCATCCTTTCCACATTTAAAGCTCTCCATCTCTTCAACTTCTGAAAAAACAAGCTGCAATTGTTGAGGGTGAATATAATCATGGTTTTCAAGCGAATAAATTACCCCATTAACCCTTAGAAGTTTTTTCTCAACAACACTGCGAGTCCATTCTTCATATCCCTTTACAATATTAATCATTTCGGATCACCCTTTAGTGCATTTTTTACTGATGTATTATTAATACCATCTTTAAGGATAGTGACGAAACTACCATCTGGCTTGGTAACAACAACATTATTACCCTTTATCCTAAAAAACACATTTCCACGACTGGCACCAACGTCAGTACCTTGTCCCGCAAACTTTCCAGCAATAACTTTATCTGGATGAGAACCGATATCATTGATAATATCTAATACGCGCTGCCTATCTGCTGCGTTCGATGCATTACCACCAAAATCTTCAACGTGTTTTCCAAGTTTTTTACCTAATTGTGCATTGTTAACTGAGAATGCAGCATTAGATCCAATTCCAGAACTTGGTAAAGATGTTTGGCCAGGACTCGGTAAATATCCTGATATTTCATCACTGGCTTTATTAAGCAGTTTTGATGCTTCCGCTACATCACCTTTAGCCAGCGCCGTTTGTGCCGCCTTGATGGCTTTACCTGCCGCATCTCCCGCGCCTGGAATGATACCGATTGCAGCCACAAGGTAATCAAGCGCGCTCTGTGCCTCAGCAAAGCTTTTGATATCACCCACAACAGGCACGAAGTCAGTGCCCAGCGAAGCCATATCTTTCAGTGCTTCACGCCGCTCCGTGTACATCTTCACCGAGCAGGCTTCGGCGCTCATTCCGCCGCAGTTGACCTCTTTATAGCGCTCGTTTTCCGCCTCAACGTACTTACCGGCCTTCTGTTCCGGCGTTTTACCTTCAGACTGCGCCTGCGCAATATCACTTAACGCGTTGTTTTCCAGCGCGTTCTGGCCCGCCTGCGCTCCCGCCACCGCATCCGCCGTGCTTCCACCCACTACGCCGCCTGCCAGGCCCGCTGCCAGCGTCCCCAGCGCGCTGATCGTCTGCTTCTCTGATTCAGTCAGTTCACTGACCGCTTTGCCCGGATACAGCTGGTTCATCACCAGCTTCGCCATCAGTTCGCCGCTGACTCCGCCCGCCGCACCCGCCAGCGCTGAGTTGCCGGATGCGTAAGAGGTTACCGCACCCAGTACCGCGTGCGCCATCGCCTGCGCTTCAGGGCTGCCTTCTGTCAGCTTGTGTATTTCTGTCGCCAGGTAGGGACTGGCCGCGCCGCTCAGCGCCTGTGCAACGTTACCGCCCGACAGCCCCTGTACCGCCGCCGTCACCGCGCTGATGCCCTGCTGAAGGGCCGAACCCGTGCCGAACGGCTTCATCGCCGTGTCGTAAGCCTGCTTCGCTATCTCATCTGACGTCGGGTTCAGCTTCCCTTTTCCGGCCAGCTCTTCCCTCGCCGCCGCCAGCGCTGACGGGTCCTGCTGCGCCTTCAGGCCCGCTATCTGGCCCTGCGTTCTGGCGATATCCCCCGCCTGCGCCCCGATTTCCCCGATGAGTTGCGCCGCCTTGAGCCGGTTCTGCTCCTTCTCCTTGTCGAAGATAACCTCAAGGCCCGGATTTGCATTCTCCGCGTCGCGGCTTAACTCTGCAACGTCCTGCACCTGCTTCGACGGGTAGCGGATGATTATCGTGCCTTCGCTCACCGCCGACTTCGTCACCGACGAAGCGCTGCCGCTGCCGTTCAGCCCCGCCAGCATCCCGTTCGCCATGTTCCCGGCGAACTCACCCCCGATACTTCCGCCGCTGCTTATCCCCGCGCTCTGATGCTCAACCTTATAGTCCGCGTGGTTCTCAATGTCGCTGAAGCCCAGCGTGCCGGTGTCGAGCCGGTTCTTATCGGCGGTGGCCGTCGAGCTGATAACCGCGCCGTTCAGCTGCGTGTGCTCACCTACAGTGACGTCAAAGCCGCCCCTGCCCGCAAAAATCCCGGTCTGTTCGGCCACGCTCTGCCAGTTGCTGTGCATTTTATCCTGGCTCACGTTCACGCTCGCCGAGCCGGTCATGGAGCCGAACGTGAAGCTGCCGCCCGCACTGGCGCTCTGTTGCTTCGCGTCGTAGCGGTCGCTGTCCTGCTCCGACGTCAGCGTCAGGTTGCGGCCCGCGTCCACCTTCACGCTGTTGCCGCTTGCCTGCGCGCCCGTGAGCGTCGTGTCGCGCCCGCTGGTCAGGCTGAGCTGACTGCCCGCGTCCAGCGTGGTTTCGCTGTGCGTCAGCCCGTTGCCCTTTTCGCTGCCCTTCGCCGCGTTGACGCTGGCCGACACGCTGATACCGTAGCCGCCCGACCCTGCGCCGATGCCCGCCCCGGCGCTGCCGCCTTTGCTGCTGTTCTGACTGTCGGTGCGCTGGGTGTTCTGCGCCGACTGCAGCAGGATGTCACGCGCCGCAGCCAGGCTCAGGTCGCCGCCCGCCTTCAGCTGGCTGCCGGTGATGCTGATGTCGCCGCTCTGCGCCGTGCCATTTTTGCCGGTGGCCGTGACGGTCAGGTTCCGGCCCGCCGTCAGCGTGCTGCCCTGCGACTGGCGGCTTTCAGTACGGGTTTCGCTTTTCGACGACTGGCTGCCGTACGAGGCACTGACGCCGATGGTGCTGGTCGAACCCGCCTGATAGCCGTCCTGCCCCGGCTTCAGGTTGTTGGCGGCATTGTGTGCGTCCGCTGAGGCCGTGTTCAGCCCGTCCATCTGATATGCCTGCGCCGCCTGCACCCCGTTCAGCGCCGCCTGAGTGTTCTGCAGCGCGCTGACCCGCCCGTCACCCGACTGACGGTGCTGACGCTCTGGCTCTGGATGGTGCCCTTTTCATCGATTTCATGGCGGGTCGACTGTTTGCCGACGGTGAAGCCGATGCCGCCGCTGCCCAGCAGGCCGCTCTTTTTCTTTTCCTCCAGCTGATAGTGGCTGTCGGTCCCGGTTGCCGCGCCGATCTCCACGTCGCGCCCGGCACGCAGGTTCACGTCCCGGTCGGCGGCAACCGCAGAGCCGGTTACCGTCAGATCGCGTCTGACGATGGGTTTTACGACCGGGCTGAAGATCGAGGTGCTCACCGGGCCGGGATAGTTGATCGTCCGACTGGTGACTGAAAGGTAACTGACTGATAAAATTAAAATCCCGGCTCAGTGGCCGGGATATAATATTACTGCTCTAATAGTCTTCTCTTGGCTTCATTTAATGCATTCTGAAGCCAATCAAAATTCATTGGACTAACGTCCGATGAAAATTCAATTTTTATATCGTTTATCCCATCTTCTTGTTGTAAAAGTGCAATAAATTCATCATCTCGATAAATTTCAGCTATTAGATTTTCATAATCGACATCACTAGCGATGACAATTTTTAAATGATCCTTACAATTCATAATTACGGTTCCAAAAATCCACGAAAATTACCTTGAGGGTCAAATCTTTCCCCTCGACCATCAGGGGCGATGACATCAAATCCTCCAAAACGATTTCCTTCTTTTACAGACGCTCCAGGTGCTTTAACTATACCGTCTAATATTTTCTGTCCCTGTTCATTGATTTGAGCAGGAGTTCCTTTAGCGGTAGGATAGACACTTCCTTCGCGGCTGCCATGTTTTTGTAACGCCCTACCTGCAACGGTAAAATTGCCAGATTTGGCCGCTGGATCAATATTGCCTCCAGTTTTAGAAAGAGAAGTTAATTCAATCTGACCAAACTTACCGGCATTAATTTTGCCAACATTTGAAGGAATATCCTTCGCCGCATTAGCCGCCGCAGCTTCAGCTTTCGCCGCCGTCGCCTCGACCGCTGTCTTACCGATACCTACGGCACCGCCAGCCCCAACACCACCCGGCACGATAGCTTCCGACATCTGGATACCGGCATTATTCAGACACAGCATCACATTTCCTGCGCAAGCTTGTATTACAGCTTTTGCCGCCGCCGCTATTTCAGGTGTGGCCGCTGCCAGTAAACCACCACCAAGACCCGCCGGAAGCGCTACCATCAGCGCATCATTCATCGCCAGCCCTTTCTGGCAGGAAGCTGAGCCTGGGTCTGTACTGCAAGACGCGATATTTTTACCGTGCTCCCGCACGAACGTCTCCTGACCGTCTTCCGTTCCGCCAAACAGGTTATTGTTAACGGCGTTCTGTCCCGCCTGCGCACCCGACACAGCATCAGCCGTGCTGTCACCGGTCACGCCGCCCGCAAGGCCCGCCGCCAGCGCACCCAGTGCGCTGATGGTCTGCTTCTCGGTTTCCGACAGGTCACCAACCGCTTTGCCCGGATACAGCTGGTTCATCACCAGCTTCGCCATCAGTTCGCCGCTGACCCCGCCCGCCGCACCCGCCAGCGCTGAGTTGCCGGATGCGTAAGAGGTTACCGCACCCAGTACCGCGTGCGCCATCGCCTGCGCTTCAGGGTTGCCTTCTGTCAGCTTGTGTATTTCTGTCGCCAGGTAGGGACTGGCCGCGCCGCTCAGCGCCTGTGCAACGTTACCGCCCGACAGCCCCTGCACCGCCGCCGTTACCGCGCTGATACCCTGCTGAAGTGCCGAACCCGTGCCGAACGGCTTCATCGCCGTGTCGTAAGCCTGCTTCGCTATCTCATCTGACGTCGGGTTCAGCTTCCCTTTTCCGGCCAGCTCTTCCCTGGCCGCCGCCAGCGCTGCCGGGTCCTGCTGCGCCTTCATGCCCGCTATCTGGCCCTGCGTTCTGGCAATGTCCCCCGCCTGCGCCCCGATTTCGCCTATCAGCTGCGCCGCCTTCAGCCGGTTCTGTTCTTTCTCCTTATCGAAGATGACGTACAGCCCCGGATTCGCATTCGCCACGTCGCGGCTTAAATCTGCAACGTCCTGCGCCTGTTTTTCCTTATCGCGGATAATAATGGTGCTGTCAGCAGCATAACTAGCTGACTCATAAATAAAAAACCCCGGCAGTTTAGCTTAATGCTAGTCAGTTAAGGAAATGAGGCTCAATAATTCTGGCCTTCAATGAAGTAAAAAAGGACTGAAGCCCTGATTCCTTCGTTTTCCTTTTAAGCAAATTCATGATTTTATATTCATTAAAAGCTTAACTGACCGGCATTAGGCAGGTTAGCTGGGGTTTCTATTCATCAATGAATCATTAAACTGGCTCTGCATAAAAAATCATTTTGATCAAATTGCAGATGTAACGCGTAACTCTCTTTTTCGTATTTTATCCAGCGATTAATATAACCCAGAAGCATATCTGAATTCCCACCGCCACTGGCAGAAGGTTCACCTAAAATGCGCAGTACAGATTTCTCATTCCAACTTGAGCATATGCCTGACAGTAGTTTTCCTTGAAAAGGCGCATAGTTTTCATAACCATCAAAATAAAAATGGGCATGATTCATCACTCCTTTTCTAAATCCAATTTCCAGCCCTGATTTTACATATTTATAATACTTTGTATGACCTGCAGGATCGTCATATTCCTTAGAATCTTCGGATACAATGGGAACATCATCAATAGTACTATTAAGTTCTATGAACTCGATTGAATTTTCAACCTTCCCAAGAGAGCCAATGAATTTCATCCAATCAGGCATTACTTAGTTACCCCTATCTGACGGTTTCTTTCTTTGATTTGCTGTATTGCATCATCAACAAGCCCAGGATCATATCCCTTATCTAACATATTCTTTCTTAATGAATCAGTATCGCGACATTCTGCACCACATAGATTCATTGCGTCTAGTTCTACCTGCGATGATTTATTTTTACCGCCATAAGTAGGGCCTGCCTGATGAACATCTTTAGGTACCTCAACAGCTGTAGAATTTTGATAAAGATTCTTTGTTTCTGCCTCAGTAAGTGGGCGTCCCAACTCTATTTCTTTGGATTTTTTTATAGCGGCAAAAGACGGAATATGGTCATGCTCTAATCCATCACCAACCACTTCACGCGCTTTAAGCTCTTTATAAGAGCCAACATCAAGTGCTTTAACTTTTATCTCATCGCTGGCCTTATTAATCAGCTTCGATGCTTCAGCAACATCACCTTTCTTCAGTGCCGTTTCTGCTGCTTTGATGGCCTTACCGGCAACATCACCTGCGCCCGGTATAATACCGACTACCGCTGCCAAATAATCGAGAGCCGACTGCGCTTCCGCAAAACTCTTTATGTCGCCGTAAACAGGGATGAAGTCGCTACCGAACTCTACACCCGCTGACGCCATATCTTTCAGTGCTTCACGCCGTTCAGTGTACATCTTCACCGAGCAGGCTTCGGCACTCATGCCGCCGCAGTTGGCCTTTTTATAGCGCTCGTTTTCCGCCTCAACGTACTCACCGGCCTTCTGTTCCGGCGTTTTTCCTTCAGCCTGCGCCTGCGCAATATCACTCAGTGCGTTATTTTCCAGTGCATTCTTACCCGCCTGCGCGCCCGCCACCGCATCCGCCGTACTGTCACCAGCGACGCCGCCAGCCAGACCCGCCGCAAGCGTCCCCAGCGCGCTTATCGTCTGCCGCTGCTCTTCACTCAGGTCCTCACGCTTGACACCCGGATACAGCTGCTGCGCAATGTACTCGCCCATCGCCGCGCCCGATGCGCCCGCCAGCGCCGCGTTGCCCGCCGCATAGGAGGTTACCGCACCCAGCACCGCGTGCGCCATCAGGTTCGCTTCGGTATTCACCTTACCGTTCGCGTCCGTGGTCAGCTCATGTATCTTTTCTGCCAGGTATGGCGCAGCCGCCCCGCTTACCGCCTGTGCAACATTACCGCCCGACAGCCCCTGCACCGCCGCCGTTACCGCGCTGATGCCCTGCTGAAGTGCCGAACCCGTGCCGAACGGCTTCATCGCCGTGTCGTAAGCCTGCTTCGCTATCTCATCTGACGTCGGGTTCAGCTTCCCTTTTCCGGCCAGCTCTTCCCTGGCCGCCGCCAGCGCTGCCGGGTCACGCTGCGCCTTCATGCCCGCTATCTGGCCCTGCGTTCTGGCAATGTCCCCCGCCTGCGCCCCGATTTCGCCTATCAGCTGCGCCGCCTTCAGCCGGTTCTGCTCCTTCTCTTTATCAAAGATGACGTCCAGCCCCGGATTCGCATTTTCCACGTCGCGGCTGAGGTCCGCCACGTCCTGCTTCTGCTTCGACGGGGCGCGGATAACGATCGTGCCTTCGCTCACCGCCGACTTCGTCACCGACGAGGCGCTGCCGCTGCCGTTCAGCCCCGCCAGCATCCCGTTCGCCATGTTCCCGGCGAACTCACCCCCGATACTTCCGCCGCTGCTTATCCCCGCGCTCTGGTGCTCCACCTTATAGTCCGCGTGGTTCTCAATGTCGCTGAAGCCCAGCGTGCCGGTGTCGAGCCTGTTCTTACCGGCGGTGGCGGTGGAACCGATGACCGCGCCGTTCAGCTGCGTGTGCTCACCCACCGTCACGTCAAAGCCGCCCTGACCCGCAAATATCCCGGTCTGCTCCGTCACGCTCTGCCAGTTGCTGTGCATCCTGTCCCGGCTCACGTTCACGTTCGCCG